>NZ_JBFTPF010000003.1:0-291968 GCF_056398345.1 Paenibacillus sp. 01T442 | reverse complement strand
AGCCGATATCATGAGGCCTGGAAGGCAAATAAATTAGGGGTAGTGGAGATTACCCTTTAAAAAAGGTTGAATACGAAAAATGAGAAACTGCGAGAAAGCAAGTATTCAGCAGATAGACTCCATAATTAAGGGGCCGAACCGAGATCGGCTGATTGGTGGATTTTGGTGAAAATTAACTGTAGGAAATCCATCTAATGCTCCAAATAGGTGAGAATCAGCAAAATTAGCTTCATATAATCCATTTAACTTGTTTAGTAGGCGGCGGAGAAAGGCTGGATGGTAGAAGCGGCATATAGAGTAGAGGTAGAGATAGAGGTAGAGGTAGAGGTAGAGGTAGAAGTAGAGGTAGAAGTAGAAGTAGAAGTAGAAGTAGAAGTAGAAGTAGAAGTAGTGTGCTGCGTGCTCATTTCAGTAGTTAACCAGCAAAAAACCAGTTAACATCCGCCAAACCCGATGTTGACTGGTTTAATTTGTCGTGAAGAATTAACAAGTAAAGGAGTCAATAAAGCGCAAATCAATCCCAAAGAACATCCAAGAGAATCCGGTCCAGCGGAATCCAGAAATTGATGTCCGTCCAACGAACACTGGGAAATACCAGTATTGTTGTCCGTTGCTTTGCCAGATATATGTGAATCTGAACAAGCAGCGGGAGATACCGCCTGGATCTACGGCGTAAACACCAGGTRCTTTAAGCGGCTTAGTGGGAATCTGGGATGGGGGCGCAGAGGTTGGTGGTTGATATCCACCTTGACCTGTTCCAGGTCCTGGAGGTGGATATCCTGGTCCGGGTCCACCTGGGAAACCGCCAGGTCCGCCAGGAAATCCACCAGGTCCATCAGGAAATCCACCAGGTCCACCCGGGAAACCGCCAGGTCCGCCAGGGAACCCTGGTCCACCTGGGAATCCACCAGGTCCACCGAAGCCGCCTTGCCCACCTGGGAAGCCCGGCATCATGCCGCCAGTCCCTGGGAAGCCAGGGAGACCGAAGCCACCTAGCCCGCGCGGATCATAGGCAGGTACCCAGCCGTAGTATTGAGGTACGGGATAGCCGTAAGGGTATGGCGTATTTTGTGGATAATAAGCAGTTGGATAGTTGGATTCCGTTGCCGAGCTTTGTGAAATCTCCGTTTCAAGCTCTACGTCACGCAATTCTTGTTTTTTGTTCGAAGCCATTCGTGAAGTCCTCCTTAGGTAAAAGCGGATTGTCGATACTTACTATATGCAGGGGGATAGACGGATGTCACGGATAGCAAATAACAAAAGTAAAGGATCGCTAGTCCTATATGGAATGGTATAATAGAAGTAACTGGGAAAATTAACCTAGATAATTTTGTCGAAATATAGGTTATTTCTCCCATATATGCGAAGAAGCATGTCGTATATAATAGAAATTGGTATGATTTTGAAATTAATGGAGCGGGATATCTTGAGAGACCTACTGGGTAAAAGATTAAGATATGATGTGACAACAAGTTATGGGCTAGTCTTAGTTCCTATCCATACCGTTCTCAATCAAGAGCATTTGGACTTATTTAAGCAGCATCGCATTGATACGATGGACATCGTAACCACGAATATGCCTGATGGCCAGACTCAAACTACACCTGCTCATGACGCTAACCGTCTTGTTCAAAAAGCGACAGAATATGCCAAAGACTTATTCGAACGTATTCAGACGCAAAAGAAAATACCACTGCTTGAGATTAAGTCAGAATTAATTCCTATCGTCCAGCAAGCGGCAGATAATCCGGATCTTTTTCAATTATTTCAAGCCGTCAAAGCGAAGGATGAATACACCCATCAACACAATATTGGCGTGGGCATACTTTCGACACTCATTGGCAAATGGATGGAGCTCGCAGATACAGAAGTGGCGCTTTTATCTTTAGCAGCGACCATGCATGATGTGGGTAAAATCAAAATTTCACAAGAAATTTTAATGAAGCCAGGTAAATTAACGACAGAAGAATATGAAGAAATTAAAAAACACACCATTCTAGGCTATAATATGCTGCGTGAAACGGTAGGCATTAACTATCGTGTAGCTCTGGTTGCCTTGCAGCATCATGAGCGAGCAGATGGGACGGGATATCCCTTGCAGCTGCAAGATAGTCAATTGGATAAAATGAGCCGTATTGTAGCTGTTGCAGATGTGTTCCATGCGATGTCATCGAAGAGGCCCTATCATGAAATGATGCCTTTTCACGAGGTCGTCAGCCGCTTAAGGAAAGGTTTCTTTGGCGAATTAGATCCGCATATTGTTTCCGTATTTTTGCAAAATATCATCTGCAATCTCGTCGGCAGGCAAGTGCTTCTCACAGATGGCCGCTGGGGTGAAGTGGTCTATATTAATCCAACGGATGATACGAATCCGCTCGTGAAAATCGAAAATACCTTTCTTGATCTCAGTCGAGAAAGACACATTCATATAAAGGAAGTTGTCATATGAAGCCAATGATCTCAGAAAAGTCAGATGTTTTACATCAATTTTATTCCAACTATGGTCTAACACAACGTGAAACCGAAATCCTTTCTTTACTTGCTACATATGGGTATACCAATAAGGAAATTGCCGAAAATTGCTGCATCAGCGAGAAAACAGTGAAAATTCATCTTGCCAATATTATGGGTAAAATCGGTATTGGCTCCATGCGGAAGCTGCTGGCCTTACTGTTGCAGCAAGCTCTATTAGTTTCAAGATTAGGTGCGGGTGAGTCAGTCCGCGTAGCATCGATGGGAATGAGATAATCAATGAGTTTTAGCTAGTAAAAGCAGCCTATCCTCTAGGGGAAAAGTGCTGCTTTTTGCATTCTATGGCTCGCTTATATTTGATACGATTTGGAACTATAAATTGAGAATATTGTGTTGACATGATACAAAAAGTATCTTAAAGTAAGAGTAACAATTAAGATACAAATAGTATCATAGAAAATCGAAATAGACTTCTATTGGAGGGGAATCATGGAAATTAATTTGAAGGAATATTTGATGGTTATAAAGAAGCGATGGTGGCTTATTGTTATTGTCGTTTTTATTTGTACCTTCCTCACAAGTATGTATACAACGTCGAACTATGTTCCAATCTATCAGGCATCAACAAAATTAATCGTGAATAAAACATTTGAACAAGATCAACTGGGTACGGAGCAGATCGATTATGGTGCGATCGGTGTGAATATGGCACTCATCAATACCTACAAAGAAATCATTAAAACACCAGCTATTATGGACAAAGTCGTCCAACGTTACCCTGATTTACGAGTTTCAACAGATCAATTAATTTCCATCGTCAACGTGACGAATTTAAATGATACGCAAGTGATGTCGATTGTAGTCAGACATTTCTCACATGAAAGAGCAGTTGGTATCGCAAACGCCGTCTCCGACGTGTTCCAAACAGAAATTCCTCATATCATGAAGGTTGATAATATTACGATTCTGAATCGAGCCAAAGTTCAGGACAATCCTACCCCGGTGAATCAAAAGTCGAATCAATACATTATCTTAAGCTTTTTTGCTTCCTTGGCTGCTACAATTGGTATCATTCTGCTGTTGGATGCGTTAGATGATACGTTGAAAACAGACGCGGATATCCGAGAAGTATTCGAACTTTCAACCTTGGCTCACATACCGAAAGCTAAGTACGGAAAGTTGAAATTGAAACAGCATAGAAATAAAAGTAAAAATGATGAGGATATTCCATATGCGAAAACTATCTACTAATTCGACATCAGTCGCCTTGAAGCAAATTATACATAACTCCACGACCTCAGAAGCATATCGTTCATTGAGATTTAATATTGAATGCTCCGTATTCGGTCGTGAGGCCAAGACCATTACGATCACTTCAGCAAGTCGGGGTGAAGGCAAGACAACAACTGCGGTTCAATTAGCTGTCGCCTATGCTCAGATTGGAAGTAAGGTCATGCTGCTTGATGCGGATTTACGAAATCCATCGATTCACTCGGTATTTGGCGTTGAGCCTAGTCATGGGTTAACGAACTATCTGGAAGGGCAAATTTCCATTAATGAAATCGTACGAGAGACGATCGTAGAGAATCTCGAATTAATCCCGTCGGGATCGAGGACGCAGAATCCTTCGGGATTGATAGCCTCTAAGTTAATGGATACCCTACTCGCAACGCTGAAAGAGAACTACGATATTGTCATTATTGACTCCTCCTCGTTACTGACAATTACGGATGCCAAAATTATGGGATCCAAGAGTGATGGTGTCCTGCTTATTGTTGAACATGGCAAACTCAAACGTGACATTGCGAAGAAAGTGAAAGAAGAGCTCATGTTAACGAATATGAAGTTGATTGGCGTTGTACTTAATGAAGTGAAAGACCATCAGGCAGATGCTTATCTCTAATCAATTCTTTTGAAAAAATAAAGTAAGGGGAGAGAGTTTATAGCGAATGAGACAAAAAAGAAGAAAGCCACAGTCGCGAACTGTAAGAATTGCTTCTATTTTAACACTCAGTATTGGAATTTTGGCGGGATGTTCGGACACCGCGATTGTGAATACAGACGCAAATTCAGTCTACACTGATCAATCGCAACAACCGGTTAGAGTGTTCAAAGTGATTCCACAAAAAATTGGAGACTCGCCAGAGCGCGTCGCAGAAGTACAATTTTCTGCTCAATTTAAAATAATGTCTAAAGCAACCGGTGAAATTGAGCAAATTATGAAGAAGCGCGGCGATATGGTTCAAGAGGGCGATGTCATTCTGAAGTTAAAATCCAGTGAAACTCTTGCAGGGCGGGAAGCAGCTGCTGCAACCGTTCAATCGCTGCAGGACGCGATTGAAAAAGCGAGAGTAAGAGGAAAGAAGGAAACAGAAAATCAGAAATCTGAATTAAGTAATAGCATTCAAAAAATGGAACTGGGGATGACCTCGCTTGTCCGCAGCTACAATAAAATGAAGAATGACTTTGATATTGGACTCGCAACCAAAGCTCAGCTGTACCAAATGGAAACACAGATGATGAATGCTCGGATGGATCTAGATCAAATGAAGGTTAAATTACAAACATTTGACCCCATTGATATGACATCGGAAATGGATTCGCAACTAAAAGCAGCTAAGCTTACCTTGCAGCAGGTTGAGCAATCGATCCAGAATCTTGAAGTAAAGGCTACCGTCAGCGGTCTTATGACGGAGATGCCATTTGAAGCTGGAATGGGTATTCAGGCAGGAGCCCAGATTGCCATGATTCAAAGGTTGGATCCTATCAAAATTAAGTCTCAGCTATCCGATGAAGAGATGAAGCTAGCCAGTGGGAAGAAGGAAATGTCGTACTTACTTCCTAACAACAAAACCAAGTATCAAGGGGCTATTAGCTACCTCTCCAAAGTCATGGACCCTGAAACGAAAGCATATGAAATTAATCTTGAAGTACCAAACAAGGATCTTAGCTTAAAGCCAGGTACAAAGTTGAAACTGCAACTGTCGGAGGAAAAGGATCTCATCGTGTTGACCGTACCGACCTATAGCATTGTTAGAGAAGGCGATAGTGCTTATGTATATGTAGTCTCGGGTGATACCGTAGAGAAACGTAACATTCAACTGGGCAGATTAAACGAACCTAAGCAAGAGGTGCTTTCTGGTCTTAAGGAAGGCGAGATGGTTGTGAAATCCAATCCTAGCGCTTTAACGGATAAAGCGAAAGTTCAAGTAGCGGCAGTTGAAGAGCAATAAATAAAAATGGAGTGACTTTATTTGAAAATACATTGGAAAAAAACAACGATAATGTTCATCCTAGCCGTTTCTCTGGTCATTCCATCGGCATCCTTCCATGTTGCTGCTGATGAGAAGTATTCACAATCCTACACACTTAGTCGTTACCAACTGACGGAATCTCTACAAGTTGATGTTAAAAGCGTATTAAATGAACCTACTTCAGAGGGAACCAGAATCGGCGCTGTTGTTCGTTACTATAACGCTGGTGAGCGCTTAGTCGGTGTCCCTGAGTATGAAGTTCGTGTCAAAACGAACGAGGGTTTGGAATACATTATGCGTCCTAGTCAAGCAAATGCGAGAAATATTCAGCCGAAGGAAACCATCGAGCTCAGCTATTTCAATGTCGTAGATCGATATGATGTATTTGCCTTAGATGAGCTATCATGGTCGGATGTGGATGAATTCGTCTATCCGAAGGTGGAAAAGCGAATTATCTCTCTGCCTATCGCGGATCTGGAGTGGAAAGGGGATAAAGCAAACCTTTCAGACCCAGCTCAAATCAAGCAGTGGCAGGATACATTCACCATCCCTATGCTTACGGACAAAATTCAATATCAACCTGTGAGTTTGAATGAACAGAATACGGCCAATGGGATCAAAACAGTCGTCGGATTCCTTGCAACCAACATTGGAGACAAGCCCATCACTGTGCCTGATTTTCGAATAAATGGGAAGTCAGGGAATAAAGTATTTATTGGTGAAAGACTAGAGCAAGATGAGCTGATACTAGATCCTGGTGAGAAGAATTATGTGCACTACGCCATACCGGTTAAGAGCCGAGCGGAGTTGAAAAACTTAACAGTGCTAACGCCGGAGGATTTTGTAGCAGATGATAAAACGCATACCTCTTACACCATCGGTAGATTGATGATCAATTTAGTAGGTGCAACCAATTCAACTCGATTACTGAATCCATTAGGGTCTTATGAGTTGAATAAGCCGATTCAGTTCGATCCCATCAGTCAATTGATTCGATCGGATATTGAGGTATCCATGGTTGACCTGAATATGAGCGAGAGCGCAGGCGGCGGTTTCAAAGCCGTGGTTGCCAAGTTTAAATTACTGAATAAAAGTGGCGATTCCGTCCCAGTTCCTTCCTTCCAGACGGTGCTGACAATTGCTAATGGTAAAAAGTTCTCAGGTACTAGGCAGGATACGAAGGTAGATTTGCTGATCCCCAATATTAGCTACGTTATCTACTATACGTACATTGTGCCAAACTCAGAGACAGGTGAGCGTCTAACGATGGAGATTCTTGATGGCAAAAAGGTTGAGCCCTATAACTTCACCATCGCTGCGTTCAAGACGAAAGTTATGGATACAACAGACAGCACCCTAGCTTTCTATCCATTTCAGGTTAAAATAAATGACACGTCATTGCAAAGAAGCTTCAATGTAGGAAACGGACCTAATTATTCCTATAAGTTAGGTGTGGCCTTTGATATTAAACTGCAGGATGAGATTGTCGTGGATCAGAGCTTTTCCAAGCTGAGATTAGAGGTAGCGGATGCCTCAAACCGAATTATGACATCGAAAGTATATTCGTTCGTGGGCGAGAAAAAGCTGGTGACGGGTACAGAAATCCTGACCTTCGATGCAGATACTTTAGAAGCTACGTTAACCCTTCGTCTCTATGAGGTGATAGATACCCCATTCGGAGAAGTAAGAAAACTAGTTCAAACGTTGAAAGAATAGGAGAGAAGAAAAGATGGAAAATGAGGATCTGAAACAAAAAGTGTATTCTCCACCCATGGTGTTAAGCCAGCAACCAGTCAGGTTTGAAACAGCCCAGAGCTGGAATAAGGGTCATGGTAATCTAAATCATCCAGGGAACGGTAATGGTGGCATTAACTATCCGAATCCTCCCTACACAGGGCCGCATAATGGAAAGGGCAATGGAAAGCACTAGAAAAAGCTATTCTGTGGAGGTCAATGAGATGCTGTATGGAGCAAGTTGGCCTCCCCTATTAATGAAGTCTCGAGGGGTAGAAGCATGGAACACATATATACGATAATTGGTGAGCATTGTATTCAAGTGCAGAGTCAGTCGAAGAAGATCATAGATTGGATCCGGAGAAATTTCACAATTATACCCGCGTCACCGTCTACCCCTCATCTAAGGGTTAGGCTTCATGAAGGATATGGTGTTCCGTTTGTAAATTATGAGGTATCCATCAAACAGGAAGAGAACAATCAAATTGTCTATCGAAGGTCTGATTACMTCATCGTGGTTGATAGTGATTATCGTGAAGCATCGATCTCTGTGCACAATGAATTAGCATTAAAGCATGCGTTCATGAATCTTTACAGCTCATTTCTCGTGCATACGCAGTGGGGACTACTCATTCATTCGTCTTGCGTGATCGAGAAGGATAAGGCTTATTTGTTCGCTGGTCACTCTGGCGCTGGCAAATCAACCGCAGCGAAATTGTCTGATCCTCGTGAGCTTCTCTCCGATGAAGCTACGATTGTCAAAATTACACCAGATACCATAACGGTGTTTGATTCACCTTTTCGAAGTGAATTATCTCGATCAGGCAGTATGGAAAAGAGTTCACTAGCAGGTATTTATTTATTGAATCAAGCTTCCTCTAATCATATGGTCACACTTAGCAAGTCAGATGGTTTTCTACAACTTGTTAATAAAGTATTTTATTGGTCACATAGCTTGGAAGAAACGGTTAATATCCTGCATTTGTTACTGGATTTAGCCAAAGCAGTCACGATTTGCGAATTGCATTTTCAGAAAAATGATACTTTTTGGGAGTTGATCTCGTAATGACGCAATATGTACGAATGAATAATTATGAGTCTATTGAGCTGGATATGGAATGGATTATTCTCAATACGGATGAGTATACGTTAACGAAGCTGAATGGTGTGGGTGGATTTTGCTGGTCTCTTCTCGGCACGGCACAGTCTATAGATACAATTGCTGATGCGGTACGCAATGAATTTCAGTCGGTTCATAGCGATGTTGAAACAGATGTCGAAGTATTTTTGCATGATATGATGAATCGGGGTCTTGTTCAGCTTGCTGGATCATAAGGACATCGATCAGGTCATTGCACAAACCATGGAGAAACGAGGTTGGATTGATCTGCCTGCGCAAGGTATGAGCATGTATCCTTTTATTAAGAAGGGGGATATTTGTAGATTTGTGCGCATAGAAGCATCACATATGAAAAAAGGAGATATTCTCTTATTTCGCGCCCGAGACGGTCATTTGATCGCCCATCGGTTGTCCCGTATCGTGATGAACAATCAACAACCACAATATCTGTGCAAAGGTGATACGAATGTAACGTATGACGAATGGATTGGACAGGATCAGATCATCGGAAGAATGATTTGGAAAAACCGCAATGGCCGGCTTATTCAAATTACGAATCTAGCTTCAAGTACATGGGGCTGGGCTATACTTACACTCCCTCAGTTATCGCGATTAGTTCAATTCTATTTGGTTCGAAGCAAACTGGCGAAATCGTAGAATGAGTAATGGAGTGTCGATGAAATGAACGGTTTATTGAAAATGAAAGAAACCCGCAGAACGTATAACGTTTTGAAGCCCTACATCAGGAAACATCGCAGATCTTACATAAGTCTCCTCCTCTTACTCTTCGTTGAAATTATGCTAACTATTGGATTCTCATGGTTTTTTGGTTCGATCACAGATGCAGCAATTCATAGTAACATCTCACGGATGAAATGGTTAGTACCTCTTGGTATCGCACTTGTTCTACTTAGTATTACCTCCACTTATCTGAATACCCTTTGGGAGACGATTGCCACCAATGCCGTTAAAAGGGACTTCTCCGAGCACCTATTCAAACACATTTTACAATTACCAGGCAAACAAGTAGATCGTATTCATTCTGGCGATTTATTAGCTCATTTCACGAATGATATTCATAACTTAGATGGCATTATTGGCAGCAGCCTAATAAATTTGATTAAGTTACCTTTTATTTATGGTGCTGTTCTCATTTATTTACTGCACATCAATTGGAAACTAGCGCTTATATGTGCATGTGTAGCACCAGTGGCCATGGTTTCTGGGGTTATCTTTGGCATATTACTGCGAAATAATAATCGGCGAATTCAGAATTTAGTTGTTCAATTCAATGTGCTGTTAAATGAAACATTTCAAGGCTTTTTCGTTATTCGCTCCTTTCTTATGGAGAAAGCCGTATTTACGAAATATGCAATTAAAAATAAGAAGCTCTATGCGTTGGAACTGAACAATGCCAGGCTGCGTGGATGGTTTTATGTGGGGAGTCAAGCTGCCGCTTCAATAACATTTCTAGTCAGCTTATGTTTGGGTTCCTATTATATCTCCATGGGTCTGTTATCTGTAGGAGCTTTACTAACTTTTATCAACCTCGTCAATCATTTGGTGTATCCATTAACCGAGTTCGCCGGACAATGGGCTGGCTTGCAGAAATCGATGTCTGCAATGGAGCGAATATTTAAAGTATTGGAGATCAAAGCGGAATCAGATGATTTCCCAGCAGCGATGAAAGTTGAACCCTTTGTGTCCTCCATTGCCTTCCACGATATTACGTTCCAGTATGAGGGGCAAGCCACTTTATTTGAACATCTGAATTTACACATTCCAGCTGGGAAAATCGTTGCCATAGTAGGTTTAAGCGGAGCTGGGAAGACCACTTTGTTCAATTTGCTCCAGGGTTTCTATAAACCGCAGGCGGGTGAGATTTCAATTAATGGACGCCAAATTTCATGCCTGTCGCTTTCTGAGCGAAGAAGTCTGTTCGCTCATGTTTCTCAGGAAACGATGCTGTTCAGTGGTACTATAAGAGATAATTTGCTAGTTGCGCGGCCTGATATTACCGATAGGCAAATGATCGAAGCGACTAAAATGGCGGGAATTCATGCCTATATTTCATCGCTGCCTCAGGGCTATGATACAGAAATTGGTGAAAACGGGATGAAGTTTTCGGGTGGACAACGACAACGGTTGGCGATCGCAAGAGCGATTTTGAAAGATGCACCTATACTTTTATTAGATGAGGGCACGTCAGCCCTAGATAGTGAGACGGAATACCATGTGAAAGCGGCATTGGATCGCCTAATGCATAATCGGACCACGCTCATTATTACACATCGCCTAGCTTCCATTCACAAAGCAGATTACATTATCGTGATGGACAAAGGGGAAATTGTGCAAATGGGACGACATGAGGAGATTATGCAAAAGGAAGGGGTATATCGTCGTTTACATGGAATGGAATCAATGAGGGGGGAGTGGGGCTATGCTGATGCCTTTAATCAAAGCGTTGTATGATCCCCAAGCTTCTCTTCCGGAGGAGTCGATATTGTATGAGAAGGCACTCGAGGAAATCAAACGATATTCCATAGGGTCACAAATGTATGGTTTAATCCATCAGCAGGGAAAATGGTCCCAGGTTCCTACCTTTTTTCAGGAACGTTTAATGCAGTTCTCTGATGAGACGCGTTGTCTTAATTTTTTCATCAAAAATCAACTTGACCAAATCCTTCGACAGTTTGAGACATCGCGTATTTCCGTCATTCCGTTAAAAGGTGTTCGTTTTGCTGAAAAGTATTTCGGCCATTTTGGCGCTAGAGCGACTTCGGATATTGATGTATTAATCCAGAAGTCCGATTTATATACCGCGATTCGATGTCTAAAATCTCTCGGATTCGACATTGAGGAGCTGAGGTCTCCATCTCATTTCCATTGGAGTTTCTCCAAACGATTGCCGTCTAGTCCGATTCCAATGACCGTTGAGCTTCATTGGAATGTACTTGTGGAACAAACATCCAATATCAATATGAGTGAATTCTGGGAGCATGCGACGCCATTCGCATCGTATCAGCATGTGAAGGAACTTTCCGTCTATCATACGTTCTATATGATTTGCTTGCACGGTTGGAGTCATTACATGGACTCGCCTAAATATTATATGGACATTATGCAAATGCTCCATCGGCATCCTGATGACATTAACTTTGAAGTGCTCTTTAAAGATGCTGCATCTCATCAAACGTTAAGAAGAATACACCGAACCTTAGTGAACGTGTACGGCCATTTCCCTCATCTAGGGGATATTAAAGAGCTGCCTGTCTCTTATAAGAAGGCAAGTAGTACGTCTGGCAGCCGTTATTGGGTGGCTTTAGCGAATAAGATTCATAACAAATTCTTTAACTTTGATTCGGCTTCGCATACCTGGGCTGCGCTGATCCATGCCTTCTATAACTTGGGAAATTCAAGGTTTTCTAGCAGAATAAAAAAGTTTTAGAAAGGCAGTTGACAGTGCAGATTGAAGGTGATATTCTGATATTGTTCTCGATAAAGAACGGCAAGTGATCGAAAGAGAATCTTACTAATGAAATGAAATTTCCTAAATATAAAGTTAAATTGCATAGGAACGTTCTTTAATAAGAACTTTGAATAAAGATGATTCATTAAGTGAAGAGGGTGAACTGATGAGTGCCATTGCTGGAATATACAACTACAATCAAGAGCCAATTCAAATCGAGAATGGATATCGCATGATGTTCGATTTAGAGAAATTTCCAGCAGATGACATTCAAACATGGCACCAAGATCACGTATTCCTCGGCTGCCATGCACAATGGATAACGCCAGAATCCGTCGGTGAGCGATTGCCCTACTATGATTTTGCAAGAAAATTAGCCATCACTGCGGATGCAATCATTGATAACCGAGATGAGTTATTTGACAAATTACAAATTGAACGCGAACGAAGAGCGAAGATGCCGGATAGTGAGCTGATCTTGCTGGCGTACCATAAATGGGGCGAGGAGAGTCCAAAGCATTTAATTGGGGATTTCGCTTTCATGATATGGGATGAGAGAAAGCAGCGAATGTTTGGGGCTAGGGATTTCTCGGGGAGTAGGACGTTGTATTTTCAACGAACCTCGAATCGGTTTATCTTTTGTACCATAATAGAACCCCTGCTTTCTTTACCAGGAGTTGAGAAAAAACTTAACCAACAATGGGTTGCTGAGTTTCTTGCTATTCCTTTGACTACAGATGCATTGGATTGCTTTTCTACCGTATATGAAAATATAGAGCAATTGCCACCTTCTCATTCAATTACTGTAGCAAATGGAAGAGTGCATTTTTCAAGGTACTGTACGTTAACTAAAGGAAAAACATTGAAGTTAAAGTCAAATAACGAATATGAAGAAGCATTTCGTGAAGTTTTTAGCCTAGCGGTAAGAGCCAGGATACGAACACACCGACAAGTCGGCGCGCATCTAAGCGGGGGGCTAGATTCCGGGTCAGTTGCTAGCTTTGCTGCAAGAGCGTTAAAAAATGAAAATAAACAATTACATACGTACAGCTATGTTCCAGTTGATGATTTTACGGATTGGACACATAAAGGTAGATTTGCTAATGAAAAACCGTATATTCAATCAACTGTTGACTATGTGGGGAATATTAAAGAAAACTATCTGGATTTTAAAGGGCTTAGTCCATTATCTGAAATCGACGATTGGCTCGATACGATGGAGATGCCTTACAAATTCTTTGAGAATTCTTTTTGGCTGAAAGGGATTTACGAGAAGGCTCACCAGGAAGGCGTGGGTGTTTTGCTCAACGGGCAGCGAGGCAACTGGACCGTATCTTGGGGGCCAGCGCTTGATTATCAAGCTATTCTAATGAGAAAAATGAAATGGATTCAGCTTCACCATGAAGCCAAACAGTATAGCTTGAATATGGGGACTGGAAGGAAGCGAGTCCTTTCGTTGGTAGGAAAGAAAGCTTTTCCATTTATAGGGAGAATGATAACACCTAAAGAGGCCGAATTTCCGAGTCTAATAAACCCGGATTTTGCACAAAGGATTAATGTTCACGCAAAAATTCATGAGCATGGTTTCGATAGGATGGATTACTCCAATCAAAGTGCGTATGAAATCCGAAAAAACCAGTTTGAACAACTTTACTATTGGAGTTTGAACGGTACGATTGGGACGAAATTATCTTTACGCTACTCACTCTGGGAACGGGACCCAACTAATGACTTAAGGGTCGCTCGTTTTTGTTTATCTGTACCAGAAGAGCAATACGTTCAAAATGGTGTTGATAGATCATTAATCAGGAGAGCAACCAAAGATTATTTACCTGACAAGGTGAGACTGAACCAGCGAACGCGAGGTGTTCAAGGTGCAGATGGTGTTCACCGGATGGCTCCATCGTGGGATGCATTTATTCATGAGCTAGAACAGCTTATCCAGAATCCTATGGCTTCAGAATATTTGAATATGAAAGAATTGCAATCTGGACTCGCTGCAATAAAGTCAGCAGCTAAACCTCAATATGTATACGAATTTGGTTTTAGAATATTAATGCGAGGCTTAATATTTTCTCGTTTTATTAAAAGTTTCACATGAGAGGGGGTGACTAAATGCAAACTAAAAAAGTATGGGAAACTCCGACAATAGAAGTGCTTGATGTTAAGATGACAATGGCAGGGCCTGGGAAGGCAACCCCTGACGCTGTTCAACCTGACCCGGATGAGATAACTCATTTCAGCTAATCGACTTATAATTAATTAGGTAGTACCAACTGCCCTTATACAGTGACAGGTATAAGGGCGTTTATTAAAAAAGGAGCATACCTAAACTTGGAGTGAAAATAATGATACAAACGATAAATAAAGTCGTTTATAAAGCATTTGGATTAAGTATAAGTAGTGAGATCAAAATGCCTGAATTAATAAAGACGGTTAACCCTGATGAGCAAGTGAACGTTTTCATTCAAATAACAGACCTAACTGATTTGTGGAACAAATCGATTATGCAGGGTGAAATCTATGTCGTAAGAGAGAATTTATTTATGTTTCAAGTACCCGAGACAGCTATATTCGCTATACAAAACGGGGATACCATTCATGTTTCTCCCATGATAGGAGCAGATGAATCCCAAATACGGCTATTTATTCTCGGCACCTGCATGGGGGCGCTTTTAATGCAAAGGAAGATACTCCCTCTCCACGGTAGTGCAATTGCCATTGGTGGTAAGGCATATGCCTTCGTAGGTACGTCAGGAGCTGGTAAATCTACACTTGCATCGGCTTTCATATCTAAGGGGTATGAATTACTAAGTGATGATGTAATAGCCGTGACTTTTTCTGAAGCTCAAGTTCCTATGGTGATGCCTTCCTATCCGCAACAAAAACTCTGGCAAGAAAGCCTAATGGAATTTGGGATKGAAACAAGCAGCTATCAACCTATATTTCAGAGAGAAACTAAATTTCTAGTTCCAGTTTCTAACCAGTTTCTAACAGACCCGTTACCCCTTGCAGGCGTGTTTGAACTAAGTAACATGGCAAGTGAAAAGGTTGAAATTCAGACAATCGAAGGGCTAGCGCGGTTAAGTACTTTATTTCGTCAAACTTTTCGAAGTTCACTACTAGAACGACTACAACTAATGGAATGGCATTTTGAAACTACTGTGAAAATATTGAACAACATTGATATCTTTCAACTGCGTCGACCAACTGCCGGATTTACTGCTCCGCACATGGTATCCTTAATATTAAAAACCTTACAGAGAGGGGAATAACTATAATGATTATTCTAAATATCCCATTACATTACCAATTTGTTCAAGGGAAGGGTAACATTGTTAGTGACATGGACGGCGATAAAGTATTAATGAACATAGCGAATGGTAGATATTATAACCTAGGCAAAATAGGTGGTCGGATATGGGAGTTAATCGCTACCCCTAATTCTGCTATAGAATTAGTAACTAAGCTATTGTCAGAGTATGATGTAGAACAGACCATTTGTGAGGAGCATGTAATATCTTTTTTGAGGCATTTATTGGATGAAAAGCTTATTTATGTTGGTGAAAATCTGTGAATAAGGTAAGAGTACTTATTTCTCTTGATTTTAAAACAAAGTTGTTACTGTTTGAGGCCTTGATTTACCTAGGGTGGGCACGTATTCTTGTAATTTTGCCGTTCTCTAAAGTAGCGCCTTCTTTGGGAACTCCCATGCAGGAGACTTCAAATATGAAATTGGAAACAAATAGAATAACCCTTAGGGAAATAGCCAGTGCAATTGATCTAATGAGTAAGTACACGTTCTGGGAAAGTAAATGTCTAGTAAGGGCTATCGCAGGTATGAAAATGCTCCATCGACGTCAAATTGAAAGCACCCTATACTTGGGGGCAGCTAAAGATGAATCTATGAAGATGATTGCTCATGCATGGCTGCGAAGTGGACACTATTATGTAACAGGCAAGGAAGGCATGGAACGGTTTACAGTTGTGGGGAAATTCGCAAAGATGAGCGGTAAATGAGATAAGGGAGACATGGAATGAATACAGATGTGAAGTTAGATCTAACCGACTTATCGAAAGAGTTGAAACTGCTGCTCGAACTCGTGAAGTGTGAGAACGACGGAATAACGCTTTCTGACCAACATCCATTGATGAAAGATACAAATTGGGATATCTTCTTAGAATTATCAAGGCATCATCGCGTATATCCCTATATCTACAATCAAGTGAAAAGAATGAATAGCACTGCGATTCCATTTTATGTTATTGAAGCTTTGCGCAGGGCATATCAACAGAATACATTTCAAATGCTTCACTTAAGCGGTGAGATGGAGCAAGTATGCCAATTGCTAGCTAAGAATGAGATCCCAGTTTTGTTGCTCAAAGGACCTGCGCTCGCGGTGGATCTCTATGGAGATCTGTCCAAGAGAACTTGCAGTGATTTGGATGTGCTCATTTCTTTAGATCAGTTAGAGAAGGCACATGATCTCCTCATCCAACTTGATTACGTGAAAGATGACTACTTCTCAACGGTGTTGAATGATTGGCAGTGGAGACATCATCATGTCACCTACTTCCATCTTCACAAAAAGATAAAACTTGAAGTTCACTGGAGACTCAATCCTGGGCCTTCGTATGAACCAACCTTTCAAGAATTGTGGGACAGGCGAAGAGTAAGCACAATGGCTAGCCAACCCGTATTTATGCTAGGTTATGACGATCTCTTCCTATTCCTTGCTTCACATGGCGCTCGTCACGGCTGGTCAAGATTTCGCTGGCTAGTAGATGTCGATCGCATTATGAGGCTTCAACATGATTGGAGCAATGTGTCTTGTTTACTGAAAAAGTATCAAATGAATCATGTTGGCGGTCAAGCACTCCTCTTATCCTCGCAATTGTTAGGTACTCCCCTAGGMAAGGATTTATACACGGTAACAAGTGGTAAGCGACCGAGGGAACTAGCGCAAGACGCCCTGTTTTATTTGAAACAGATGATTCATCTTCATCAAGAGCCTTTACCTGCTGATGTTGCTAGCTACCATAAATGTTACTTATTCTCGTTAATGTCCTTTCAGTTGAAGCTTCTTTATATCATTAGTTTCCTATATCCGTATCCCATGGATGTGGAAATACTTCCACTGCCAAGGAATCTACATTTCCTGTATTTCCCACTAAGACCTGTACTGTGGGCTTGGAGGAAAACAAGGAATCACGCATGGCAATAGGGGGAAAAGACATGGAGTACGTCTTACATTTTACCAAAAGACTGTATGCATTTACTGGCAATAAATTGATGTTTAGTATTCTGGGAATGGTATTGATTAGTCTATTAGAAGGAGCAGGGGTATTCTTATTGCTTCCAATTATCAGTGCAGCCGGCCTTATGGATGTCAATACAAGCGGTTCTCCTATTTCGCGATTCTTGGCCTTTTTTCAAGAGTTTCCCATGGCACTAGGATTGCCCATTATTCTTGGCATGTTCGTCCTATTGAACATAGGGCAGAATATGATTCAACGATCTCTCAGTTTGCGAGATACCCTCATACAACAAAATTTTCTCTGTCATTTACGATTGGAGATCTATTCGGCATTGATGCAATCAAATTGGATTTTTTTTGTGAAGCATCGAAGATCAGATTTAATTAATTCATTAACAACGGAATTAACTCGTGTAGGGTATGGAACTAACTTAATTCTTCAATTTATTGCGTCTATTATTTTTACGTTGATTCAAATTGGCATAGCTTTCTGGTTATCTCCGACGATGACGGTTTTCGTATTAACATTTGGCATTATTCTTACCTTCTTTTCACGCAAATTTATTAAAAAGGCGAAATCAATAGGTGGTCAAACCTCCCAATTGTCCCAAAGCTTTCTGGCAGGCATTACGGATCAACTTGGTGGTATGAAAGATATTAGGAGCAATACGCTGGAGGAATCCAGGCTAGCTTGGTTTCGCTCCCAAACTCAGAAATTAATGAGCGAGCAGATCAATTATGTCAAGTTAAGATCTGATTCTCAGCTATTCTATAAAGTGTCATCCGCAATGTTGATTGCTGCTTTTATGTATCTATCCTTTACCTTATTTCAAACCAAAGTAGAGCAATTGCTTCTCATAATCGTCATATTTTCTCGATTGTGGCCACGCTTCACAGGTATTCAGTCCAATTTAGAAAATATCTCTTCTACGATTCCCGCGTTTCAATCAATCATTAAGTTGCAGGACGAGTTGCGGATTGCCCAGGAGTTCCATATCGCCCCTGATTCCAACCAGCAAGAAGTGCAGCCAATAGCTGTGCATGAGCACATTGAATGCCAGCATTTGTATTTCCGATATCAGCCTGACGAAKAGACGTTTGCGCTTACGGATATTAATCTTCAGATTAAATCGTTGCAAACAACGGCTATCGTGGGTCGTTCAGGTGCCGGTAAAAGTACGCTTGTTGATGTTATTATGGGGCTCATACAACCAGAAAAAGGGCAAATACGGATAGATGGAGTACCGCTCCAGTATGATCAAATTCGCTCATTTAGAAGATCGATTAGCTATGTGTCACAGGATCCCTTTCTCTTTCATACAACGATTAGGGAAAATCTGCTTATGATAAGCCCAGACGTATCTGAAGAAGAGATGTGGGAAGCACTGGAGTTTGCGGCAGCAACTGAGTTCGTTGCCAAATTACCGCAAGGGCTCGATACGGTTATCGGCGATCGGGGAGTCCGATTCTCAGGAGGCGAAAGACAACGGCTTGTGCTAGCCCGTGCAATACTAAGAAAACCGGCAATTCTTGTTTTGGATGAAGCGACGAGTGCACTTGATACAGAGAATGAGGCTGGGATTCAAGCGGCACTGGATCGTCTAAAAGGAAAGACTACAATTATCGTTATTGCCCACCGACTATCGACCATTCGAAATGCGGATCAAGTCATCGTGCTGGATCAAGGGAAAATCATTCAACGGGGTGGGTTTCACCAGCTGGCAAAAGTTGAAGGCGGATTATTTTCTGATTTATTRGGAAATCAAGTTTGGGATGCGACAGCGACTGCATAAAAACAATTATGTATTGACTTGTTCTTTATAAAGAACTAAAATAAAGACAAAGAATAGTTTATATTTTTTTCTTACAAAGTTCTTTATAGAGAACATTATTGAAATGCTTAGGTTTAATTCCCCATATTTATTAAAGTTCTTAACTATGTGGTTTTCTGCGAGAACACTATAGTTAAGAGCTTTAAGCTTAATAAATCGACGAGTTAGGCGGATAAAACAATGTTACCAAAAGTGAGTGTTGTAGTTCCTATCTATAAAGTTGAAAAGTACCTGAGCAGGTGTGTAGAAAGTATTATGAATCAATCTTATTCCAACCTACAGATCATATTGGTAGATGATGGGTCTCCAGATCGGTGTGGGGAAATGGCAGAATGCTATGCTAAGGCAGATCCCCGGATACAAGTTGTCCATAAGGAGAACGGAGGATTGTCCGATGCCAGAAATGCCGGTATTGAATATGTTACAGGGGAATATACATTGTTTGTTGATAGCGATGATTGGTTAGAAAAAGAGATGGTTGAGGAAATGGTTAACAAAAGTATTCATTATAAGGCAGATATTGTGCAAACCGCTTTTTACTATGCTTTCGATGACCATTTACTAGTAGATAATCGTCATTACTCAAGTACGTGTAATCCTATTCTTTTAGATAATAAACTTCTTATGTTTGAGTTAGTGATAAATGAAAAGGTTAAAAACTTTGCATGGGGTAAGCTGTATAAAACCAATCTGGTTAAAGATATTCCTTTTAAAAAAGGCGTTCTGTTTGAGGATGTTTATTGGGCGCATCAAGTTATGCACCGTGTTCATAACTACGTTATCTTGCATCAACCGATGTACTACTATTACCAGCGCACTGATAGTATCGTAGCTACCTATACACCAAGAAATCTGGACATAATTAGGGGGGCGAAAGAGAGACACCATTTTATTGAGAAGTATTACTCTGAACTAACGAATGAATCTTATAAAACAATCCTGAAAATGTGTCTCATACATTATTCTCTTCTCTTGGTGAACAGAAAAAAGGATACAGGTGGTTTATATAGGAAAGAGATATGTTTATATGTTAAAGAAATTAATAGCCAATTAAAAAAGGCAGTCCAAACTGATCAACATTTAAGGAGAGAATTGTTTTTATTCAATCTACATCCTTACCTTTATGTCAGTTATTTATTGGTGAAGAAGATATTAAGAAACTTAAAATTACTGCCGCGGCCGATAGGACTGAAGAGATTAAATCTCTAGATAAGCAAGGAGACGCATATGTACAAACTTATTGCAAGGCTCAAAATACTTACTTCATTCGCTATTATTTATTTTTTCAACCTTTTTCCGATAAGGAAAAATAAAATATTATTATTTAGCTACTATGGGAGTCAATTTGGATGTAGTCCTAAATATATAACGGAATACATTGTTTCAAACTTTCCTAAAGATAAGTTCGATGTGGTATGGGCCTTTAATGACATAAAGTCGAAACAGCATTTAATTGGATTTAGAAAAGTAAGGATCATGTCCTTAAGATACTTCTATGACTTATGTACATCGAAAGTCATTATTACAAATTATAGATCAACAGATTTGTTCGTAAAAAGAAAAGATCAATATTATATCCAAACCTGGCATAGCTCGTTACGGTTAAAGCATATCGAAAAAGATGCGGAAGATGTTTTGCCTGAACACTATGTGGAAATGGCTATAAAGGATTCTTTAAAGTGTGACCTATTATTATCCGGATGTAAGCTCAGCACAGAGATATTTCAGAGATCATTTTGGTATAATGGGGAAATTTTTGAATATGGTACTCCTAGGAATGATATGTTTTTCCGAAGAGGTGTTGGTTTACGAGATGATATTTTTAAGAGGCTTAACATATCAATTCAAACCAAGGTAATCTTATATGCTCCTACATTTAGAAAAGATCATAGCTTAGAAATATATAATTTAGATTACGATGAAATACTTAAATCACTAAACCAACGGTTTGGAGGGGAATGGATATTTTTAGTGAAATTACATCCCCATCTGATATCCAAATCTAGTGAGTTACCTTTTGGTATACAGGTGAAGAATGTGACTGACTATGATGATATTCAAGAACTATTGAACATTTCTGATGTTCTAATTACAGACTACTCCTCCCTTATGTTTGATTTCTCCAACACAAGACGTCCATGTTTTCTATACGTGCCTGATAGCGATGACTATATTAAAAATGAAAGAAAATTATACTTTGATTTAAAAGAACTTCCATTCATAAATACTATTAACAACACTGATTTACTACATAAAATCGAAACATTTTCTGATGAAGCATATCAAAGTAATTTACAAGAGTTTTTAGCACAAATTGGATCCTTTGAAGAAGGTAATGCATGTGAAAGGCTGCTTAAACGTATAGAAGAGGTTTGTAATAGAAAAGGGAGGTTTATCCATGAAGCCGTATAAGATTGGCTATACAACCGGTGTTTTTGATTTGTTTCATGTTGGACATCTTAATATCATAATGAAAGCAAGAGAGCAGTGTGATTACTTGATTGTGGGAGTTAGTACTGATGAGCTAGTGATGAAGTATAAAAACAAATGGCCCGTAATTCCCCAGCAGGAGAGGATGGCAATCGTAGAATCGCTTAAATTTGTTGATAAAGTTGTACAACAGACCAATCGCGATAAGTTCTCAGCGTGGGAACACTTGAAATTTGATGTCATGTTTGTAGGTGATGATTGGAAAGGTAACTCCCTCTTTAATGAACTGGAGAAACAGTTTAATCAAGTAGGTGTTGAAATCGTATATTTCCCGTACACCGAAGGCGTTTCATCTACGATGGTGAAGCAAAAAATAATTTTATAAGGAAACGATAAATATATGAAACCGGCCATCAGTATCATTGTTCCTGTATATAATGTTGAGTCGTATCTTAAGCAGTGTCTAGAAAGTTTACTTGCACAAACTTTTACGGATATAGAAATTATTCTTATTAACGATGGATCAATGGATAAAAGTGGAGACATTTGTGATGAGTATGCAAAACATAATAGTCGAATAAAAGTTGTACATAAAGAGTATGGGGGAGTCAGCTCTTCTAGGAATGTTGGGATTAAACTAGCTCAGGGTGATTATCTAGGTTTCGTAGACAGTGATGATCGAATTGATGTAAACATGTATAAAGAGTTGTATGAGTTATGCGTACAATCGAAAAGTGACATATCTATTTGCATGTTGGGCCGAGAAATCAATGGTGAACTATTAAATAGAAATGAAGAAGAGATTATAAAGAAAGAAATGAATAATACGGAGGCAATGAGAGAGTTGTTTAAAGGGGTTTTGTATAGGTTCTCTTTATGTAATAAATTATTTAGAAAAAGTTGTTTTATTGATATAACATTTCCAGAAGGCCGTATTCATGAAGATTTATCTACTACCTATAAGTTATTTGCTAAATGTAACCGTGCAATCTTTACAAATTATATTGGGTATATTTATATTAAACGGGAAAATAGTATACTAACAAAAAAATTTAGCGATAAAAGGTTAGATGCTTTTATTGGCTGGGGGGAAATATTACCCTTCATGAATGAAAAGTATCCCCAACTATCTAGAGAGTTTTTATCCTGTTTCGTATATGGGTGCGTGGATAATGTAAATTATATATTAAATCAAGTTGAGAACAAAAAAGATCAGGAAAAGTATTTAAGCAGTATTCAGCTACTAGTTAGAAAATATTTTAGAGGAATACTAACAAATAATGCCTTGTCCATAAAATATAAATATTTGATTACATTGCTAAATTGCAATATCGGTTTTTTAATAGAAACAAAAAAAATAAAAGCATACATAAAACGTATTGAGGTGCTGAAATGAAACCTAAAGTTCTTGTACTTGCATATTTTGCTATGAACTTTGGAGATGATTTGTTTTTAAAAATATTATTTGATAGATACCCTAATGTGAAGTGGGATTTATTAACGGCAAATAGGAATTATAAAAAAATATTTAGCAACTATAAAAATGTAAATATTCTATATACATACAGAGATATAAATATAGAAGAAAATAAATATAATCTGTTTTTCAAAATAAATGACCTTTTTTTCGATTACAAAAAATACAATGCTTTGGTGAATATTGGTGGTTCAATATTTAAGCAAAGCCCAGCGTGGGAAATGAAACTAAGAGAAAGGGAATATTTAAATAGCAAATTTAAACAGAAAAATAAGAAGACATATGTAATAGGTGCCAATTTTGGACCATTTTATAATGAATTGTTTATAGATAAGTACAGACAATTGATTGCTGAGTTCGATAATATTTGTTTCTGGGATCATTATTCTTATAATCTTTTTAAGGAACTTAATAACATACGGGTGGCACCTATTATTTTAACATTAGACATTGGAGAATCTGAACAAATCGCAAAAAGTGTATGGTTTTCTCTATTAGATGTAGACAATATAGAAGGTTTAGAAAAATACTCTCAACAATATTATGAAAAAATGATTGAACTTATTTGTATTTATTTAGAAAAGGGATACAAAGTTAAATTATTTTCCTTCTGTCTTAATGAGGGTGATTTAAAAATAAATGAATTGATAAAAAGTTGTATAGAGACCAAAAACCATAATGATTTGGTGATAGTTAATTATATTGAAAACATAAATGAGTTTTTAAATGAATTTAAATCATGCGAAGTAATTATAGGAACTAGATTTCATTCAATAATATTRGCATTCTTATTTAATCAAAGTGTGTTCCCTCTTATTTACAGTGATAAGACATACAACATGCTTAAGGATATGAATATGGAAAACAATTATTGCTGCATAAAAGATATATACGATCTTGATTTAAATGAAGTTATAACTAAGGCATCACATAATAAATTGAAAAATAGAAATATACTGAATGAAGCTCACAAGCA
Organism: Paenibacillus sp. 01T442; assembly: GCF_056398345.1. Classification (NCBI taxonomy): domain Bacteria; kingdom Bacillati; phylum Bacillota; class Bacilli; order Caryophanales; family Paenibacillaceae; genus Paenibacillus; species Paenibacillus sp. 01T442. The sequence goes on along the minus strand of NZ_JBFTPF010000003.1, from coordinate 267,946 downwards.
ATTTGAAGAATTAGACGAATATTTAAAAGTTTTTTGTTTGTAAATGATGTAAGAATTAACCGACAAGCGAGGTGACATTAAAAAGATGAAAAAAAATCTATTGTTTGTAATCGACTCATTAGTTTGTGCAGGTGCAGAGAAGAGCTTAATAACATTACTGACATTATTAGATTATTCAAAGTATAGTGTAGATTTAATGTTATTTACACACGGTGAATTACTTGAGGGATTAGTTCCGAAAGAAGTTAATATTTTAAGACCATTAAAGTATACGGATTTTTCGAGGTTACCTTTAATAGAAGCTTTAATGGATACTGTGAAGAAAACGGATATTAAGATGCTTTCTTCAAGAATGAAATACTCCATTGGGATTCGAGTGAAAAAATATTCTAACGCTCAAAAAGCAAGGATTTACTGGGAAAGTATATCAGATGTAATAGAACATAATCCTAAAACCTACGATGTTGCGATAAGTTATGCTCAGGGAATTCCTACATTTTATGTAGCAGAAAAAGTAAAAGCAAATAAAAAAATTGCCTGGGTAAATGTTAGTTATCGATTGGATGAGCGAGAAGAAAAGTTCCAGAAAAAATTTTATGATCTATATGATAGGATAGTTGCTGTGTCTGACTCAGCTAAGGAGATATTATTAGAAACATTTCCATATTATTCAGACAAGGTCGATATTATTTACGATATTAATGATCCTGATATTATTGCTAATATGGCTAATTTAGGAGATAAATATGCTGATGACTTTGATGGGATCAGAATATTAACCATAGGAAGACTCGCCCACCAAAAAGGATATGATATTGCTCTGGAAGCTTGTAAAAAATTAAGAGAAAGTGGAATTAAGTTTAGATGGTATGTACTAGGTAAAGGCCCTTTAAAAGAAGAAATTGAAGAATATATTAAAAAAAATGATTTATCGAGTCATTTTATTTTATTAGGAGTTACACCAAATCCATATCCATTTATTAAAGAAAGTGATATATATGTGCAGACATCAAGGTTTGAAGGTTTTGGTCTTGCTATTGCTGAGGCCCGAATGCTTAATATACCGGTTGTCACAACAAGGTTTGATGCTGTATTCAATCAAATGATAGATGGGGAAAATGGAATTGTAGTCGATATGGATGCCGAAGCTGTTTGTAAGGGGATATTGAGAATGATGAATGATACAGTACTAAGGGAAAGTATTATTAAATATTTACAACTCGAGAAAAAAGGAAATGTTGAAGAAATAGAAAAATTCCATCAATTAATGAAATAGTGAAGCACTATGAAAGTGAGTAGAAAACTAATGAAAAAAAAATTATTATTCATGGCGATAAACATGAATGTGGGCGGAACTGAAAAAGCACTGCTTAATATGTTATCAGAGATTCCAAAAGATAAGTACGATATAACAATATATTTATTAGAGGAGTATGGTGGATTTTTAAATTTTATCCCAAGTGGAGTTCAAATTGAATATTTCAAGAATTATAAAGACATAAAAGAAACACTAAATAACCCACCACAAAAAACTGCTTTAAATTATTTCAAGAAAGGTAAATTTATAAAGTCCGTTACGATATTACTTCTACACATAATTTCCAAGATTAACAAAGATAGAAGTATCTTTTTTAAATATATTTTAAAGAGTTATCCATCAATAAATACTGAATACGATGTTGCTGTAGCTTATGACGGACCAATGGACTTCATAAGCTACTTTGTTATAAATAAAATAAAAGCAAAGAATAAAATTCAGTGGATTCACTTTGATATTACAAAAATTGGATTTAACAAGCAGTATGCATCTAAAATCTACAATAAGTTCAATAAGATTTTTGTTGTATCTAAAGAGGGTAGAAACAAGCTAATTAATGTGCTACCAATTATTAGTGACAAGACTGAGGTGTTTTCGAACGTAATATCATCAAAAATGATTTATAGTCAAGCCAAAGAAGGTAATGGATTTAATGATAAATTTAATGGTTTAAGGATCTTGACAGTAGGTAGATTGACGACCGAAAAAGGTCAAGATTTGGCAATACGAGTACTAGCGAAATTAATTGAAAATGGATACAAAGTGAAGTGGTACTGTGTCGGTGAGGGAAGCTCGAGAAGAGAGTACGAAAATTTAGTAAAAGCATATAATTTGCAAGATAAATTTATTTTTTTAGGTACCGACTCAAATCCATATACTTACATTTCACAGTGTGATTTATATGTGCAACCATCCAGACATGAGGGATACTGCATTGCACTTGCAGAAGCAAGATGTTTAAAAAAACCTATTGTAACTACTGATTTTACTGGAGCGAAAGAACAGATTAAAAATAGGGAAACTGGGCTGATTGTGAAGTTTAATGAGGATGAAATCTATGATGCTATCACAAATTTGATTAACAATAAAGAGATGTGTATTAGGTTTTCTGACAATCTTGCAAAAGATAGATTTGACTACACACTTGAAATGGAGAAAATATACAATATTTAGTGTTTTACTGTCTACTTTTATAAGTTTATTGAAAAGGATTTGTTAGAAATGAGAATAGAGAATTCGATAAAAAATATCTCAGTTGGTATTATCTCCCAATTAGTTATTGGGGTATTAGGTTTTATTTCAAGAAAAGTTTTTTTGGACAGTTTGGGTGTAGGGTATCTTGGAGTTAACGGATTAATTGATAATCTTCTATCTATGCTTTCATTAGTGGAAAGTGGTATAGGAGTAAGCATTGTATATAATCTCTATAAACCGTTAGCCGAGAACGATAGGCCTAAGATTATAGCACTAATACAATTATATAAAAAAGCTTATACTGTATTAGCAATCATTATTTTTGTTTTAAGTTTAATTCTCTATCCATTTTTAGAAGAACTAATGAAGGGTAGCAAGTCAATCCCGTATATCACCATTGCATATTTTATATTTGTGGCTAAGAATATGATTTCATATATGAATGCGCACAAAGTATCTTTAATTAATGCAGATCAAAAAGGTTATGTATTAAGTAGAGTGAATTTCTTTTTTCAAATAATCACAATTACTTCTAGGATATTGGTTTTAATTATAACAAAAAACTATATTTTATATTTATCGATAGAAATTGCCATTTTTTTCATACAAACTATTTGCAGTAGTAAAATAGTTGAAAGAAAGTATTCGTTTATCAAAACTAAAGTTAGATATTCGATCGATCAACAGGAAAAAGATAGTTTAATTAAGAATATCAAAGCACTTTTTTTTCACAGTATAGGTGGATATTGTGTTTTCGGAACAAATAACATATTAATATCCTCATTTATTGGTATTGTAACAGTAGGACTTTATTCTAACTATACAATGATTTTGGGACAACTAACAGCACTTATAGCTCCCATATTAGGTGGAGTTGGAGCTAGTATAGGAAATTTAATTGCTGTAGAGAGCAATGATAAGAGTTATTCGGTATTCAAGGTATTGTACTTAATAAATTTTTGGATATATTCAGTTTGTGTAATATTTTTATTCAACTTATTAGAACCCTTTATTATTTGGTGGCTTGGGAAAGGGTATTTGTTAGACTCGTTTACATTTTTAATTATAATTATTAATTTTTACATAAATGGGCTAAGATCATCGGTTCTAACATTCAAGGTAAAAGGAGGCATATTTGTTCAAGACAAATATATGCCTTTAATAGAATCCGTAATAATTTTAGGAGCATCATTAATTTTAGTAAAATATTTTGCATTAGCCGGGATTTTTTTAGGAACAACTATAAGCATTTTAAGTACTGTCTTTTGGAATGCTCCGCGGCTAATATATAAGAAAATATTTAATACCCCAGTAAGGTCATATTTTTATAATTATGTATTTTATGCTGCTTTGACAATTTTTTCTTGCATCATAACTACATATGTTTGTAATGTACTGGTATCAGGAAGTAGCTTTATTTCTTTAGTAGTAAAAGGGAGTATCTGCTTAATTATTCCAAATGCAATTTATGTTCTTATTTTTTATAGAAGCAAAGAATTCCAATATATAAAGAATGTGTTGACCAATGTATTAAGKGGATTAAAATTAAAGATATTTCAACAAATTAAATTTGAACAGTAGGTTGATTTTGATAGCCTATAATATCTGCTGGTAATAGTAAAGAAGAAATAAAGGGATGGTGTCTTAGTGTATATTTTACTTGCTATTATCACTCTTATTTTAGTGATTTTTCTGAGTAGATTAATTAAACGAACAATAACTGTTGGTATTTGGTCAATAAAAGTATTTAATTCTGATAAGTTAATTTCTGCTCCGCCGCATGAGAACGTCTTGGAAAGTCCAACGTTACAGGCCCTAGATGTTACTGATGTGCCAGCTGAATTTATTGCAGACCCGTTTATTATTTCTCATGACTCTAAGTTTTCAATGTTTTTTGAGGTTCTTGATAAATCCTCAGGTAGAGGAGTTATTGGACTAGCAACAAGCTTGAATGGGGAAAAATGGAATTATGAAAGAATTGTTCTAAAAGAGAACTATCATCTGTCTTATCCATATGTGTTTAAGTTTAATAATGAGTTTTATATGATTCCAGAGTCGAGTGAGGCGAATCAAGTAATACTTTATAGAGCCAAAAATTTCCCTTACGAGTGGGATGTGGTTTGTGAATTAATAAGTGGGCGATACGTAGACGCAAGTATATTTCAATATAACAATAAGTGGTGGATGCTCGCTGGAAAGAGTGGTAAATTGCACTTATTTTTTTCGGATAGACTTGAAGAAGGCTGGGAAGAACATCCGAAAAGCCCTCTAATAACTGATAATCCAACTATTACTAGACCTGGTGGTAGAGTAATCGTAGAGAAGGATGACATATTTAGATATACACAAGATGGAAAACCCCATTATGGGAGTGCAGTGAGAGTATTTAGAATAAAAGTACTTTCAGAGACAGAGTACGAAGAAGAGCAGATTAATTTAGTTTTAAGTGGAACTCAGAAAGAAATTGATTGGAGAAAAGATGGTATGCATACTATCGACCAAATAAAAACCGCGGAAGATAAATGGCTAATTGTTGTTGATGGCCATAGATTAGAAAAACGTAATTATCTATTATGGAGGATTGACTCTATCTTATGCAAAGGCTCAATTTTGTTAAAAGTGTTAGGATTAAAAATGAAAATAAGTAGATTGTAAATTTTATTAAGGGTATATTTGAATGAGATCTAGCGCTATTAAAGAATTTAAGAGGGGGATAACTTGATATTATTGGATAATAAATTTATGAGTGCACTTAGATCCTATAGAATGAAATCTTTTCAACATAAATATTGGAAAAGCATACTCAAAATCATGGAGAGACAAAACGGGGAATTTTATGATAATACAATTGAGCCAATGCTACCTTTTATTAATAAACCTGGAATTGCTCTTTCTTTTGATGATAGTTTTAGAGTGAACCATTGGTATACTTATGGAAAAGACATATTTGGATATTATGATGTTAAAGTGACATTTAATATAAATACATTTCACCATTTTGAAAATCAAAGAGAGCATTCACAGAAAGAAATAGATATGTTGTTAGAACTGCAATCAAATGGCCATGAAATAGCTCATCACGGTTTTAAACATACAAGGGCTGCAAATTATTCTAATGAATTTGGAATAAGTAGATGGGTAGAAGAAGATATACTCCCTCTAATTAATTGGATGGAAGAGCAATCGCATTCGAGAACCAATGAGAAATTCAAAAAGCCAGTAACTTATGCGTTTCCATTCTTTAATTATAACAATGATAACATAAAGGAGTTAGTCCCTAAATATTTTAAAATTATAAGAGGTCATCTATACGGAGATAATCTAACGGCGTTTAATTATACTGGTTTTGCTCCTTCTATTTGTATTGATAATAATAAATTATCTGATGTTAAATATATTATAAAGATGTTGAAAGTCGCTAAACAAACAGGGAGAAATATCATCTTAACTTGCCACTCTATTTTACCTGAAGAGGCTGTCTGGGAGGATTCCGGCTGGGGATGGGAGAAAGCTGGGGAGTGGAGAATATCGCCGAAAACTCTTCAGACATTTATAAATGAAGCAAAAAAAAATGATATGGAATTTTATACAACATCTGAAATTGCTGGAGTAGCTACTTTCATTGATCGCAATTTGGAAAAATGCATTAGAGAACATATTTCAAATCCAATAGAACCGTGGGTGAAAATATCGGATTTAAGCTCAATCAAAGAATTAGATCTTAGTAATAAAAACATATCTAACCTGGATGGATTGCAGTATCTTGTAAATCTTGAAAAAATAAATCTAAGTAATAATAATATAGCTGATCTTAGATTATTAAAAAAACTTCCAAAGTTAAAAGATATTAATCTCTAATAAAATATAACTCGATTACATTTTACAAGGTCGAATATCGAACGGGCGAATCTCAATTGGTTCGTCTCTTTTTGTTTATATCATTTCCAAAAAAGTAATGCAATTATTTCAAAACTGGCTGACAGTTTCAAAATGAGTAAGATAGTCAGGTGCATTCATACAAGCGAAGTATCAATTACTAAAATATAATATAATTGGGTGAAGAAAGGGAACGGGAATTAAATTTATATGAATATGAAGTGAGAGGGGAGTGGGATGATGTTACTCTTTGTGTCTCAATTGTTTGGTTATAAAGGCACATATGATGCTTCTACTAGTTATAAAAAGGGCAATATCGTTTTAGATCAAGGTGCTTCCTTTATATGTATTCAAGATAGCAGCGGGATTCCAACAAGTAATACTTCGTATTGGGCTTTTTTAGGTAGTGAGTCTTTTCTAATAGATGATATTAATTTAAGTAGCACAACTACTACGTTGTCAGCTTCAAAATTAGTTAGTCTATTATCTCAAAAAGCTAATGCAACTCATTTACACAGTATTGTGGATATAAATAATTTACAACCAATTCTGGATGGAAAGGCACTAACAAATCATTCTCACACGCTGAGCAGTCTCACTGATGTTAATGTGGAAGACACTCTACCTGTTAATGACAATGTATTAACATTTGAAAATAATAAATGGGTACCTAAAGCTCCATCATATGGAGGAKCGTCAATAACGTTAGAGAATTGGAATGTAGGTGCAGGTGAAATAGTGGAGTTGTTTGATGACATACCACCAGCAGATGTATCAGGAGTTAATATAACTTATTTGGATAAAACCAATTTAGTCTTAAATTGGACAGAGAGTCTGTCTTCAGATACCAAAGAATATAACATATATAACGGAGCAACTTTGGTAACAACAGTACCAGCGACCGCCTCTAAGTTGCAGCCTTTAATGTACCAAGTAACTGGACTAATCCCGGCTACTAATTATACTTTTTCAATTAAGGCAAGAGATTACTCTAACAATGAGGCAATTGGTGTAGGAATATCAGTTAGAACATATGGAACTTACACCATATTAATGAATGGTACTACGGATTTTATTAAATTGCCTAGCCTAACTTTTGACACCGTAGAACTAACTTGTCAAGCTAATCCAGGACCTGCTGGTGTTTGGTACACTTATGTAGATGCTCGACCAGGAGTTTCTACATCCTTTTTTTCAATTAATGATAATGGAAATATACAATATGGTCCCGTATGGACAAAGATTTTAATAAATGAAGTATCACCTATTGATATTAATTACGTGAAAAATAATAAAATAACACTTACTTTAGGTCTTTTTTCCACTGCTACAGACGAAATAAACATTTATTCGGATTATCAGAATAATTCTAAAATGCAGGGTAAGATCTATTCAATTAAAATACTGAATCGTGGTAATGTCGTGGCATTTTATAATTTGACTGAAAAATTTACAGGGACAGCCATTGTAGATGCAAGCGGAAATGGAAAGACTGCCACACTTACTGGAGGTACTTGGGCAGCGGGATAACTAAATTGGAGAGGAGGGGTAAGATATGAAGGGGAGAATTAATAAGTTAAAAGGATCGAATGGTGACTATATATATCCAATAACAGTATCAGATGCTGTTTACGTTGATCCAACAACCAGTCTGAAGGATAAGTTTCTCGAACTAAGCAAAGTGATGGGGAAAGTCCTTGGTTCATACGTGCTCGACCTTAGCCGATGGGAGTTGAACAATACTTCTGTTGACTACAATGATAAAAAAATAGCGAAAGCTAATTCAATTGGTATTAATGCCGCGATTCAATGGGCCTCAGGGCAGGGATACTCAGAAATCATCTTTCCATTGGGGACCTATCTTCTTGATGAATATAGTGCAATAATTCCAAGTAGTTACATGACCTTGAATTTAGGTGGAGCCAAACTAAGAATAAGAAATAATGGTTACTCGAATTATCATATTATAGATATAAAAAATCAAGTAAATGTACGAATCATGAATGGTAGTATTGAAGGTGATAGAGAGTATCATGACTATTCTAGTGGAGGCACACATGAAGGCTCAATGGGGGTCAACATAGGTAGCAACTCCGTTGTCGATAATTTAGGAAACCCAGAATATATCATTTTGGATAACTTAGAAGTATACAATTGTACAGGTGACTCCATAGGGGTAGGTATGACTCCAAATTTCCAAAGCGGTTATAACATGTCAGCTTGGGAACAGGGCAGTATTAATCTCACAAATGGTACTTTGCTAACGGATACAACTAAAATAAGAATCGCGAATAAAATCATGCTGAATAAGCCTGATATGATTAAATACGGATATTTCTCAATATGCGGAAATGGTTGGGGCGACTTTGGGAGTCAGATAAATACTACTGTTTGTGATGTTATCTTTTACAATAGTTCAGATGCGTATGTTTCATCTCTCAAAACTGTTAATTTCTTCGAGGACGTCCCTATCCCATCAGGTGCTGCTTATGCAAAAGTAGTATTATACCAAAGCAATATTCCAGTAACATCTGTGTCTGATAGCGTTGTTTTAAGTATAGGCGTTCCATTATATCCTAGAAATGTGTTTATTGAAAAATGCAATTTGCATCACTCAAGAAGATGTGGAATAAGCGCTGGAGGAAAGTACATTTATATTAGTAACAACAAGATACATGATATTTATGGAACACCTCCACAGGCGGCCATTGATATTGAAGATGGTTACGGCTTGAATCAGTTCTATTTTATTGAAGGAAATCATCTTTATGATTGTAAGCTAGGTATTAGTTTAGTTTATACACAACATGTAATCTTCTCCAAAAATGTTATGGACAGACTTGGACCTAGCCAAATTTGGAACGAATGCATTGATATTATTATAGATAGCAATCATGTATTAAGATCAGGGTTTACATTGGATGGAGAAGTTATATTTACAAACAACGTACTGCATCTATGTGAAATATCCTCGCGTAATTCTACGGAGTGCGTAATTGGAAATAATTATTTCCATAATAGCTCTCTAAATTTGACAAAGACCTTACCACATAAGGTATCTGTGAATAATTGCCATTTCTATCATGATGCTGATTCTTCTCTTATATCTAATCAACAACCAACAATCTTCTACGGGAAAGAGCCACAAACAATTTCTAACTGCGTATTTGAGGGCAAGACTTCGGCAGCAAATACATTTTCTGGGCAAGATGACGCTTACGAATGGCAATTAATAAATAATACTTTTATCAACACTAAATCACTTACACTACCAGCGGGTTCTATAAGGGGATGTGTGTTTGATAACTCGATGACTTTCGGTTTACTTAAAAATTCCGTGTATGATTTCGTGGATTGCCTTTTTAAAAACTGGGATAGTAATAACAACCTCTTTTTCCTCGCGGCTACTGATAATATGGAATTAATCAGAATTAGGAACTGTAAATTTATAGGTAAAAATAAACCTGCAATTTATCTGCGCAATATTCAAGGGAGACTTGAAATAATCAATAATTTATTTGAATATAAGGTTGCAACAACGAGTTTTAACATAATAGATTTCTTAACTAGCACGTTTACTTGTCAATATTTAATTGTCGATGGAAATGAGTTTGTATCTAATCAGCCTTTAACAGCAGTTAACTTAAATAGACAAATCACCACAAATAAAATATTTTTTAGAAACAATATATTAGATACAGTAATTCAACCTATCACAAGTGATATTGTATTTACTTCTAATAACTACATTAATGGGGTTTTGGAGCCATTTAAAAGTATTGTCACTGTTCCTACAACGGGTAAATATTTGTTAGGGCATACATTTAATAAAGCTGTCCCTATTGCTGGTGGAAATGTAGGCTGGGTTTGTACAACAGCTGGTTATGCTTGTGGGTCATTGTGGAGCTCAAGTGGATCGTCATCAGGATATTATAATAAAGGTGATAGAATAACAAGCAATTCTCGCGTGTACGAAGTAATAACACCGGGGAATCCTGGTGCAACTAAACCTAATTTTACAGGTTCTCCAGGAGAGCAAGTACAAGATAATACAGTAACTTGGAAAGAAATTGGTGCTTTAGCAATATTTAAGGAATATGGATTAATTTCGAACAATTGAAATCAAATGTAGAATTTAAATCCCCAAATTCTTTATTAAGAATAACCGACTCTTAATAGTGTGTTTGGGGATTATAATGATCGCTTTTCGCAAGAGCGAGTCCTAATTAATTCTTAATTCGGTAAGAATAGTTGTTCTCAATAATGGAAAAAATGACGTTGACATGTTCATTATAAAGAACTAAAATGAAGGTATAGTAAATATTATTCAAAGGTGAATGTATACAATTGGATCGCATAAAAATCCAGTACACAGCCACAAATGTTCTTTATAAAGAACATTTGGTTTTTTTCTTTTAAGATTAGTCTAATTTATAAGTATTGGGCAAGATCACCTAGTGAACTACTAATGCAGCAAAACCGATGTAATTATAAAACAAAGGAATTTTTATACTTCAGAGTTCTCTATTGAGAATAATTTGTTCCCTAGCTGAAGATAGATCTCATTCTTAACTATAAGTTCGGTGATGTCTCCTTACCGCTATCAATGGAGGCACTCGATCATGCTGTGGGTTGAAATATACCTTAGACGCGAGTCGTCAAAAGTGTGGTGCGAGGAAGGGTTAGATGCCCTATTGCTTAAAGGGTTTAATTATAAGGTCTTTTTTCAAAGGCCCTATACTTAAGAACTTTAAAGAAAGGGTGGATTTATTTGTCATATAGCCAACGGTTGTCACTTTTAATTATAGCGGACTCCTTTATTGTATTAACCTCTATTTTCTTTAGTAGATTTCTATTGAGCGCAGAGCTAGGAGTCATTACTTTACCATTAGTTGTAAGTTCAATTGCCMTGTTAGTAAGTCATCATGTATTTTCACTCCGCTACAAACTTTATAAAAAAGCGTGGGAATACGCGAGTATAGGCGAGTTACTAATTGTTTTGAAATCCGTTTCATTCACCATTATTACGGTTGCTTGTGTTCAGCAGGTCGTTGTTCAGGATGTTTACTTCCGGCTACTTGCTGTTACATGGATGCTGCATGTTCTTCTAATTGGCGGCTCTCGCTTCTGTTGGCGATTACTACGCGGCACGTTGATTAAGAAGTCAGACAATAAGAAGCGAACGCTGATTATTGGCGCTGGATCCGCAGGTACTATGGTTGCAAGACAGCTAATTAAGAATAGCGAAACTGAGCTTCTGCCGATTGCGTTTATTGATGATAATGTGCGTATTCATAACCTAGATATTATGGGAATTCCAGTTGTTGGAGGCATTAGTCGAATTGAGAAGACAGTCGACGAGCTAGGCATAGACAACATTATTATCGCGATTCCTTCCTTAGGAAGGAAAGATCTGAATGTGATTTTCCAAGAATGTGCCAAAACGAATGCCAAAACACAAACCTTGCCTATGCTAGAGGATCTTGTTACGGGCAAACTTTCGGTCAATCAATTCATGGATGTTCATGTTGAGGATCTATTGGGTAGGGAGCCGATTGAGCTCGATATCGCAAGTATTTCTGAGTTTGTCACCCACAAGGTGGTCTTGGTAACGGGAGCAGGAGGCTCTATTGGCTCTGAAATTTGCCGTCAGGTTTCTAAGTTTCAGCCTAGCAAGCTCATCTTATTAGGGCACGKGGAGAACAGTATCTACTCCATCGAAATGGAATTGAAGGATATAAGCGAATACGCACAAACGGAATTTATTACGGAAATTGCAGATATTCAGGACTCTCGTAAAATGATGGCTATTATGAACCGACATCGCCCTGATGTCGTGTACCATGCGGCAGCTCATAAGCATGTACCGCTGATGGAACGCAATCCCGAAGAAGCGGTTAAGAACAACGTGATTGGAACGATGAACGTTGCGATTGCTGCAAGTAAGTATGAAGTGAACACCTTCGTCATGATCTCAACGGATAAAGCCGTGAATCCAACTAGTGTCATGGGAGCCACGAAGCGTATGGCCGAAATGATTATTCAAGACATGGATAAAAGTAGTGCTACGAAGTTCGTAGCCGTTCGATTCGGCAATGTCTTGGGAAGCAGAGGCAGTGTCATTCCAAGGTTCAAGCATCAAATTGAAAAAGGCGGTCCTGTATCTGTTACCCATCCGGATATGATTCGCTACTTCATGACGATACCGGAAGCCTCTCGGCTCGTTATGCAAGCTGGTGCATTAGCCAAGGGAGGAGAGATTTTTGTCCTCGATATGGGTGAACCTGTAAAAATTGTTGATTTGGCCAAAAATCTAATTAAGCTTTCGGGTAACTCGGTGGAAGATATCGGTATTGAATTTACCGGCATGCGGCCTGGAGAGAAGCTTTATGAGGAGCTTTTGAAGGCTGATGAAATTGAAGAACAACAAGTATATCCTAAGATTTATATAGGTAAAACAGCGGATCTATATATGGAAGAAATCAAAGAGATCATTTCTATTTACAACACGTTAGATAAAGATAGCTTAAGAGAGCATTTGCTCAATATTGGAAACAGCAATGTTCTTCTGTTATCAAAGAAACTATCATCTGTAGGCTGAAAAGGAGCATTCACTTATGAAAGTTAGAAAAGCAATTATTCCAGCTGCTGGTCTAGGGACAAGATTCCTACCCGCAACCAAAGCAATGCCAAAAGAAATGCTACCCATTGTTGATAAACCGACTATTCAATATATCGTTGAGGAAGCTGTTGAATCGGGCATTGAAGATATTATCATTGTGACGGGTAAAGGCAAAAGAGCGATTGAGGATCACTTTGATAACTCCTTCGAGCTTGAGCAAAATTTATTGGAGAAGCAGAAGTTCGAGCTGCTATCGGAAGTGAAAAAGTCTTCTAATGTAGATATTCACTATATTCGCCAGAAGKAGCCTAAGGGCTTAGGGCATGCGATCTGGTGTGCACGCAAGTTTATTGGCAATGAGCCATTCGCTGTATTGCTCGGGGATGATATTGTTCGAGCGGATAAGGCTTGCTTGCAGCAATTGATGGAACAATATGAATATCACGATGCATCCATTATTGGCGTGAAGCACGTACCTGATGAAGAGGTATCCCGATACGGGATCGTGGATGGCTTTGAGTTGGAGAACCGCCTACATAGCGTTAATCATCTTGTTGAAAAACCACTTAAAGAGTTAGCACCTTCCAATTTAGCGATCATGGGGCGTTATATTTTAACACCTAAAATTTTCGAGATCCTTAATAACCAGCAACCAGGAGCTGGAGGCGAGATCCAGTTAACCGATGCGATCGCACAACTAAATCGGATTGAATCGGTGTATGCGTACGAATTTGAAGGTACCCGTTATGATGTCGGAGAGAAAATGGGATTCATTCAAACGACGATTGAATATGCGTTGCAGCGTAAAGATTTAAGATACGGACTATTGAAATATCTTTCCGAACTCATGGAGAAAGAATTAATTAAATAGGTGATGCCACGATGTCTAGAAAAGTTTTGTTTTGCGCAACGGTCGATTATCACTTCAGAGCCTTTCACCTGCCTTACTTGAAATGGTTCAAGGATCAGGGCTTCGAAGTCCATGTTGCTGCTAGTGGGAATATCGAGCTTCCCTATGTCGATGCGAAGTTTGACATTCCGATACAGAGATCGCCATTTCATCTGAAAAATGTGAAAGCATACTCCCAACTCAAATCCATTATCATTCAAAATAATTATGATATCATTCATTGTCATACCCCAATGGGTGGAATGCTTACACGATTAGCGGCGAGAGGGGCACGGAAACGTGGAACAAAGGTCATATACACAGCGCATGGGTTCCATTTTTGCAAAGGCGCACCTTTTAAAAATTGGTTGCTGTATTACCCGATTGAGAAGGTTTTTTCAAATTATACGGATTGTCTCATTACGATAAATGAGGAAGATTTCGCCTTGGCAGTAAAGCATCGGTTTAACGCCAAAAGAATCGAGCATGTTCATGGCGTTGGGGTTAATACAGAGCAGTTTCAACCGATTACTGACTTGCACAAACAAGAACTGAGAAAAAGCTTCGGATATGCACCAGATGATTTTCTTTTGTTCTATGCAGCTGAATTTAATGAAAACAAAAATCAGCAACTGCTCATACATGCATTAGCTTTAATTAAAGAAAAGGTTCCCTGTGCAAGGTTGCTATTGGCCGGAAGTGGTCCATTACTGCAAAGCTGTCGTGATCTGACGATTCGTCTTGGTGTTGAGAACATGGTGGATTTTCTTGGATATCGAAATGATATCTGCAAGTTATTACAACAATGTGATGTAGCTGTTGCGTCAAGTCTTCGTGAGGGTTTACCAGTCAATATTATGGAGGCTATGGCGTGCGGTTTGCCGATTGTAGCAAGTGAAAATAGAGGACATGCGGAGCTTATTAAAGATAGGGTGAACGGTTATATCATTACAGAGCTAAAGAGCGATCAGTTTGCAATAAGGCTGAACCAACTCTATCAGGCTAAAAAACTACGAAAAGAATTTGGGATTGCGAGTGTACAAGGAGTAAAACGATACTCAATTGATCAAGTTGGAACTGAACTCATGGGGATATATACAAATTACTTTTTGGGGGATAAGGATGGGACCAAAGGTAAGTATAGTAGTGCCTATATATAATGTTGAAGGTTACTTAGGTAGATGTTTGGATAGTATATTATCTCAAACAATGCAGGAGATTGAAGTCATAGCCGTAAACGACGGTTCAACCGATACAAGCGGCGCGATTCTCGATCACTATGCTGTTAAAGATACTCGTATCGTAGTGATTCATAAGAGAAATGGCGGAGTATCCGCGGCTCGAAATGATGGGATACGGTTGGCAAGAGGAGAATATATTGGATTTGTTGATCCAGATGACTGGATTGATCACGATATGTATGAAGTTCTGTATCATAACGCAATGGAAGAAAATGCTGACATTGTGATGTGTACGTACATGCGCGAATTTGGAACACACTCCAAGGAAAAGAAATTTAATCTTCCCAATAAGGTGTGTTATCGGAACCAAGAAATTCGGTCCAATGTGCTAAGACGTTTAGTTGGACCAATTAAGGAAGAAATGGCGAATCCTGAGTATTTGGACGCGTGGGGAACTGTTTGGTCCAAATTGTATCGAACTGAACTTGTTAAGGGAAATAACCTCAATTTTATCGATCTTAATGTTGTGGGTACGAACGAAGACTCTCTATTTAATATCCACATCAGTTATTATGCAAAAGTGTTTGTTCTACTAAATAAGCCGTATTATCATTACTGGCGGGTAAATACGACATCGTTAACATCCAGTTACAAACCCGAGTTGCAGGACAAATGGTTTAAACTCTATAGTTTTATGGAAAGTTTCATAAAGGAAAAGGAACTGCCTTCTGAATTCTATGAAGCTTTAAATAATCGTATTTGTCTTAATATGTTAGGACTTGGCTTAAATACGATAAGTAACTCAGAATCCGCATTTTTGAAAATAAGTAGATTAAGTACAATTTTAAATGACAATCGAATAAAACGTTCCTTTCAACAATTTGAGACAGTTTATTGTTCATTTGTTTGGAGAACGTTTTATTTTTGCGCCAAATTTAGGCAAGCAGTTGGACTCTATGTAATGCTTGTAACCATTAATAGACTTCGAAAAACGATTAGATAGGAGTGATAGTTTTGGAACCTACTCGTGTACTTCAGGTAGTTACCATCATGAACCGCGGCGGACTTGAAACCATGTTAATGAATTATTACCGACAAATAGATCGCAGCAAAATACAATTCGATTTTATGGTACACCGAGAAGAAAGAGGGCATTATGATGATGAAATTTTAAAGCTTGGTGGGAAGATATACACGATGCCGCAAATTCGTCCGGGGAACTACAGACTATATTTTAAAATGCTGGACGAGTTTTTTGAGCAACACTCGGAATATAGCGTTGTACATTCACACATTAATGAAAATAGCAGTTTTGTACTGAGAGCAGCGAAGAGTGCGAATGTTCCCTGCAGAATTGCGCATAGTCACCTAAGTGATTTGGGGATTGATTTAAAACTGCCTTTTCGTATGTATGCAAGATTTGTAATGAAGAATAATCCAAACAAGTTTTTTGCATGTTCCAGAAATGCCGGTCAGTGGTTGTTCGGAAAGGGAGTATCGGATTCCGATGACATGACAGTTCTTAACAACGCTGTTGATGTAGACAGTTTTAAGCTTGATAAAGGTATAAGAAATCAGATTAGACAAGAATTGCAAGTGGGCGATAAATTGGTCTTGGGACATGTGGGGAGATTTAACAAGCAGAAAAATCACGATTTCTTAATTGACATATTCAAGTCTGTTCATGATAAATGTCCTGAATCTATGCTTGTGTTAGTTGGTGATGGATATTTAAAACCAGCTATAGAAAAGAAGGTTGCAAGGTTAGGTTTAAGTTCACATGTAAGATTCCTAGGAGTGAGAGAAGATATTGAAGCACTTCTGCAGGGGATGGATTTATTTGTTTTTCCTTCTCGCTTTGAAGGACTTCCTGTTGTACTTATTGAAGCGCAGGCAGCTGGTCTAATGTGTCTTGTTTCTGACGCGATCACACGAGAAACTGATGCTACGGGGCGTATTCAATTTATTAGTCTAAAGCAATCCCCTGTGGAGTGGGCGTCTCAAGTGCTTGCTTCTACTTACGAGCATGAAGATACATCTAGACTAATGCGTACAAATGGATTTGACACTATTGAAATGTCTAAATGGCTAGCAAATTATTATATAAACAATGGAACATATACAAATCAAGCTTAAATGTATGGAGGTAATGAAATGGTTCCGGTAGTAACAGTTTTCACACCAACATTCAATCGTGCGTATACTCTTCATTTATGCTATGAAAGTTTAAAAAGGCAAACTTCCAAAAAATTTGTTTGGCTAATCATTGATGATGGTTCAACAGATGACACTGCTGAACTAGTTCAACAATGGATATTGGACGGAGTTGTTAAGATTCAGTATCATTACCAAAATAATCAAGGAATGCATGGAGCTCATAACACGGCTTATGAACTTATTAACACTGAACTCAATGTTTGCATCGATTCAGATGACTATATGGCCGATAATGCCATTGAGCTTATTGTTGGTTATTGGGGGAAATATGGTAATGATAAATATGCTGGTATTGTAGGTTTAGATGCTGCACCTAATGGAAATATGATTGGCACAAAGTTACCAAATCATATTAAAGCCTCGAAAATATCAGAATTATATGCGAGACACAAGATCACAGGTGATAAAAAACTTGTATATCGGTCTGAATTAACACGTAAATGTCCACCATATCCGATCTTCGCAGGAGAAAAATATTGCCCATTAAGTTATAAATACCTTTTAATCGATCAAGAGTGTCCATTACTAATTATGAATGAAATATTATGTCATGTTGAGTATCTAGCTGATGGGTCCAGTATGAACATAATCAACCAATATAAGAGAAATCCAAAGGGTTTTTTACATTTCAGAAAAGTAGCTATGAGGTTTGCTCCAACCTATAAAGACAGATTGCGTGAGTCTATTCATTACGTTTCAAGTAATTTAATGATCAATAATTATAAATTTCTAATGGAGTCATCCTATAAATGGACTACGTTACTAGCAACGCCATTTGGTATATTACTCTATTTTTATATTTTGAATACGAATAGGAAGACAGTACTAAAGAATAATTAATAAGAAGTATTTTGCTTTGAATGAAAGGAATTGGTATCTTGGCCATTTTCTATATTAATCTTGTTCTAGTTTATATTTCTTCTTTGTTATCAAGATGCTTTGTTAAAAAAACGCCGTTATTAACTCTTCCTAGACCGAACTTTTTAATGGCTTTGTTTGCTTTGGTATTTATGGTTCTTGTTTCAGGGCTTCGTAGAAATATTGGTGATACTTATTTTTATATGAACTCCTATGCTCAAACTGATTTTAACTGGGAAAGTATTATAGGTGAAAAAGATATTGGATTTAATATCTTTCAAATGCTTTTACAAAAGATATCCCATGATCCTCAGTTACTAGTTTTCGTAGTAGCATTGCTAACGAATGTACTTGTTTTTATCACCTTGTATAATTATTCAAGATTATTTGAATTGAGTCTTTATATTTATATAACTAGTGGAATGTTTCTAATGTCGATGAACGGAATAAGGCAATTTTTGGCAGCTGCGATTGTATTTTCTGCGACTAAATACTTATTTAGTGGAGATTGGAAAAAATATATTTTAATTATCCTTTTAGCAGCACAATTCCACCAAAGTGCTCTTATTCTAATCCCTATCTATTTTATCGTAAGACGGAAAGCATGGACGTGGGTAACTACATCACTTCTTTTTGTAGCAATATTAATAGTGATTGGGTTTAATCAATTTTCATCGGCATTATTTTCCGTATTAGAAAATAGTCAATACAGCGAATATCAAAACTTTTCGGAAGGGGGAACGAATATTCTTCGAGTTGCTGTTAGTGCGGTTCCTATCCTTTTTGCATATCTKGGAAGACATAAACTAAGAAGTCTCTTTCCCCAAAGCGATTATGTTGTAAATATGTGCTTGTTAGCATTTGTTTTTATGGTCATTTCTACTCAAAATTGGATCTTCGCTAGATTCACCTTTTATTTTGGTTTGTACATCCCATTATTATTATCATGGATTGTACATCTATTTGCGGTAAGAGAACAGAAGTTAATCTATTACTTAATAATTGTCTTCTATTTTATATACTATTTCTATGAAAACGTTATAGCTTTAAAAATAGTCTATCATAGTAACTTTATTAATTAAAAAGAGGAATCGGAGTTAGTAAATAAGATTCGGAAGTCAGGTGGAAGTATGATAAATGTTGAAAATAAGCACAGAATTTTGCATATTGTCAGTGCTATGAAACGGGGGGGGGCCGAGACTCTATTAATGAATGTTCATAGAAATCTGAACACATCAAAAATCCAGTTCGATTATGTTTCTCATAGTAGTGAAACATGTGATTATGACGACGAGATAAGTTCGCTAGGCGGCAGAATATATAGAGTTCCAAGCTTGGGGCAATCGGGACCTCTTTCCTATATTAATCACTTGAAAAAGATTATGTCTAGTCAGGATTATGATGCTGTACATGCACATACCGATTATCAGAGTGGCATCGTTACACTAGCCGCGAAAATGGCAGGCATACAAAAAAGAGTCTGCCATTCTCACAGCAATAATTGGGGTAGGGGCGATGGTTTTAAGGAAAAAATGATATTAAAAACTTTACGAGCAATAATTAAATATTCCGCTACCGATTACTGTGCGTGCAGCATTGATGCTGCACGCTTCCTTTTTGGCGAGGTATATACGAATAAGCAGAGGGTGCGATTATTAAAAAACGGAATAGATATCAATCAATTTACACAATACACGGACACTGACTATTGTGTTAGGCAAGAACTCGGCATAGCGATTGGAAGTAAAATAATAGGTCATATTGGTCGGTTTTCAGAATCGAAGAATCATCAGTTTCTGCTGCGGATTCTAAAACAAATGCTAGAGGATGGCAAAGATGTCGTTGCAGTTTTGGTCGGCGATGGTCCGTTAATGCAACTTATCGAAGAAGAATCAACTCGTATGGGAGTTTACAATCAAATAAGATTTCTGGGTGTAAGAAGTGATATCCCCAGATTGATGAGGGCATTCGATGTTTTCGTATTCCCGTCATTATTTGAGGGGTTTGGTATCGTGATGTTAGAAGCACAAGGTTCAGGCACACCATGTATTGCTGCTGATACGGTTCCTAAGACCACTGATTTAGATCTAGGACTAATATCATTTGTTAGCTTAAATGACCCTATCGAAAAATGGACTAAAGAAATCGATAAGGCTTTCTTAAAAGAGAGACCGGATGATCACCAAATTACAAGTCACTTCGTAAGATCAGGTTTCGATATCAAACAAAATATTCAAGATTGGATGGTTTTATACGGGTTAGGGTGAAGGGGGAATAATCGATGAATAAGAAAAAACTATTAATCACCTCCTTTGATATGGCTATTGGAGGTGTTGAACGCAGTTTGATCGGATTGCTCAATCAGATTGATTACAGTAAATATGATGTKGATTTAATGTTATACAAACATGAAGGGGAACTATTCTCTCTGATACCCATTGAACCGAATTTATTACAGGAGATTCGAGAATACTCAACGTTTAGAAAATCAACGAAAGAAATTTTAAAAGAGGGTAATGTMTCCATTGGAATTACAAGACTTCTAGCAAAATACATAGGGACATTGCATGGCAAGCGTATTAAAAGTGAAGAACCGGGATATCTGGTGATTCAGTACGGGTGGAAAATGTCTCTTCCCTTTCTTCCTTCATTAAAAGATGAATATGATGCGGCTATTAGTTTTTTATGGCCTCATTATTTCGTTGGAAATAAGGTGCGGGCTAAAAGGAAAATTGGATGGATACATACCGATTATTCGAATATTTCCATTAATAAAGCACTAGACGATCAAATGTGGAACGCCATGGATAACATAGTTGCTGTTTCAGAAGGTTGTAAAGATTCCTTTCTAAACGTGTTTCCTTCCCTCTTGAGTAAGGTAGCAGTAATGGAGAATATCATTTCACCATCTTTTATTCGAGAACAAGCCAAAGACGACGTTACTTATGAAATGCCGATTATTCCGGGACGAACTAAGCTCCTTACGGTTGGCAGATTTTCTTACGCAAAAGGCATTGATGATGCTGTATATGCTTGTCGAAATCTCTTGGATAAGKGGTTTGATATTGAATGGTATGTGGTAGGTTATGGATCCCAAGAAGGCGAACTTCGTGAATTAATCAACAAATTAAGTCTTCAGGATCGATTTAAGATTCTGGGGAAAAGGACTAATCCTTATCCCTATATTAAAGCGTGCGATATCTATGTGCAGCCCTCGAGATACGAGGGGAAAGCTGTAACCGTTCGTGAGGCTCAAATACTTGGAAAGCCTGTACTTATTACTAATTTTCCAACTGCAAATAGTCAAGTTTACGATGGAGTTGACGGACTAATCACCCCAATGGGCATTGATGGTGTAGTTAATGGAGTCAGCAAACTTATTTCAGACAATGAGTTAAGAAGAAGATTGATAAAGAATACATTACTTAACGATTATAGTAACGGTAGTGAAATTGAGAAGTTGTATGCTCTGATAGATGTGTAATCTAATAATTATTTGGAGGACGAAAAATCATGGCAATTCTCGTAACAGGTGGAGCAGGCTACATTGGAAGTCACACATGTGTGGAGTTATTGAATGCGGGGTATGACATCGTCGTCGTTGATAATCTAAGTAATAGCAGTGCTGAATCTTTGCTGCGAGTAACGGAGCTTACAGGCAAAGAATTCGAGTTCTATCCCATCAGTTTGAACAATCGACCGGATATGGAGAGCATCTTTAGGGACCACAATATTGAAGCCGTGATTCATCTTGCTGGGCTTAAAGCCGTTGGCGAATCCGTTTCTGTACCTCTACGTTATTATCATAATAATATCTCGGGTTCAATTGTCTTATGCGAAATTATGCAAGAATTTGCAGTGAATAAGATTGTGTTTAGTTCATCCGCTACGGTTTACGGAGCGTCGGAACGTGTACCGATCGCTGAGAATGCGCCGCTTGGAGCAACCAATGCCTACGGACGTACGAAACTCATGATCGAAGAAATATTGAGAGATCTGTACGTATCTGATCCAACATGGAGTATTGCGCTACTGCGTTATTTTAACCCAATAGGCGCTCATGAAAGTGGTCGATTAGGAGAGGATCCGAAGGGGATCCCTAACAATCTGATGCCTTATATCACGAAAGTAGCGATAGGTGAATTAAACGAGTTGCAAATTTATGGCCATGATTATGAAACCGTAGATGGTACAGGTGTAAGAGATTATATCCATGTAGTGGATCTAGCACGTGGACACTTGAAGGCACTTGAGAAGGTTATGACAAACGCAGGGGTAGAGGCTTACAATCTGGGAACGGGTCACGGATTCAGTGTCCTCGAGATGGTTACTACTTTCGAGCGTGTAACTGGCATGCGTATCCCTTATAAAATAGCAACTCGAAGGCCGGGAGATATCGGTATATGCTACTCAGATCCAACCAAGGCAGCAAGAGAATTGGGATGGGTTGCTGATAAAGGTATTGATGAGATGTGTCTAGATGCTTGGCGTTGGCAGTCCAATAACCCCAATGGTTATCTGGAAGAAGAGGACACCTTTGACGGGGTTCACAATCCACGACTTATTGTGATGTAGGAGTTAGGAGTAGATCATTTATGAAAAGATTGTTTGATGTGATTGTCGCTATCTCGTTACTACTAGTATTTCTACCGATTATTGGTATCGTTGCCCTTCTGATTAGACTGAAACTAGGATCGCCAGTCATTTTTAAACAGCAAAGGCCAGGCTTACATGAAAAGCCGATTAATCTACTAAAGCTGCGCTCCATGACGGATGCCAGAGATAACGAAGGAAACTTATTGCCTGATGCAATGAGATTGACTCCCTTTGGTCGTTTTCTTAGGAAATTCAGTCTGGATGAATTATTACAATTGATCAATGTGATCAAAGGGGATTTAAGTCTAGTTGGGCCTAGGCCGTTACTGATGGATTATTTATCCCTCTATTCAGAAGAACAGGCAAAACGTCATTTAGTCCGACCCGGTATTACGGGATGGGCGCAAGTGCATGGCAGAAATGCGATTTCATGGGAAGAAAAATTCAAGCTCGACATTTGGTATGTAGAGAATAGAAGCTTTATGTTGGATCTCAAAATACTAGTATTAACGGTCGGCAAAGTGCTGAAGTCCGAAGGTGTCAGTCATGGGAATCATGTGACGATGGAGAAATTCTCTGGATCTAATCTTTCGTGAAAAGAAGTGATCGGTTGTGCAGTTTGTCGTGATTGGTGAAGGTGGTCACAGCAAGGTAATTAGAGAAATAATTCGAGCAAACAAAGCCAATGAAATCGTCGCTATTTTAGATGATAAGTATGATGCCCTCATTTTGAAAAATGGTTTGTATCAGGGACCAATTTCCTCAGCACATCAAATATTTGGTCTCGGAAATGAGTTGAAATGGGTTGTTGCCATTGGCAATAACGAACGAAGAAAGTCAATCATTGCGAAACTAGGCATACCCCATGAGCACTTTGCAACCCTTATCCATGAGACAGCAGTCATTAGCTCAAGTGCGTCCCTAGGTCATGGTACAGTCATCATGGCTAACACGGTTATTAATGCAGACGCCCATATTGGTCACCATGCCATTATTAATACAGGGGCAATCGTTGAGCATGATTGTCGGATTGAGGATTATGTTCACATCGCACCTAGGGCAACGTTGACTGGCGCTGTTGTTATCAAGGAAGGAAGCATGTTAGGAGCAGGAGCGACAGTCATCCCTGGCAAACAGGTTGGCGAATGGGCCATGGTAGGAGCGGGAGCAACGGTTATCCATGATATTCCCTCGTACCGGACAGCCGTAGGAACCCCAGCGATACTAATTAACCAAAAGAATTGAATGAAAGGTGTGGTTCATCTCATGTTTACCAACAAAAAAAGAATCTATCTGTCCCCCCCGCATATGAGCGGTAACGAAATAGCGTATATCCATGACGCCTTCGATACAAATTGGATCGCTCCGCTAGGACCGCATGTCGATTCCTTCGAAAAAGAGCTAGCAACCTATGCGGGTCTTGTTGATGCGGCAGCAGTTAGTTCGGGCACAGCGGCCATTCATCTTGCCTTGCGACTATTGGATGTTACAGAAGGGGACACTGTTTTTTGTTCAAGTTTAACTTTTGTGGCTAGTGCCAATCCAATTGTCTATTTAGGAGCTACGCCTATTTTTATCGATTCAGAACCAGATACGTGGAATATGTCTCCGCAGGCTTTGGAACGTGCTTTGAATGAGGCGGCTCGTAATGGGAAATTGCCTAAAGCTGTCATTGTCGTTAATTTATATGGTCAAAGTGCCAAAATGGACGAAATCTCAGCCTTGTGCAAATCGTTTCAAGTGCCAATCGTTGAAGACGCGGCGGAATCCTTAGGCTCGACCTATAAAGGAAGAGCAAGCGGATCGTTTGGAAAGTTTGGCATCTATTCCTTCAATGGCAATAAGATTATTTCCACATCAGGCGGAGGTATGCTGGTATCTAATGATACTGAGGGGCTGAACAAGGCACGTTTTCTAGCGACACAAGCACGAGATTACGCTCCACATTATCAGCATAGCCAGATCGGCTACAATTATCGTATGAGTAACGTTTTGGCAGGGATTGGCAGGGCGCAGCTCGCGGTTTTGGAAGAGAGAGTTGCTGCTAGACGTGTTGTATTTGCACGCTATTATCACGAATTAGCTCATTTGCCAGGTATTCAATTTATGCCGGAGTTGGCTGATACACGATCTAATAGGTGGCTGACAGCATTGACAATCGATGCGAAGGAGGCTGGGGTGACGGTTGAGTCATTAATCAATCTCCTGGCGGAAGAGAATATTGAGGCTCGTCCCGTTTGGAAGCCGCTGCATATGCAGCCTCTATTTGAGGGTGTCGCCTATTACCCGCATAGTGAGAATGACAATGTGTCGGAGCGATTATTCCAATCAGGCTTATGCCTGCCATCGGGTTCAAGTATGACTGAAGAAGAGCAAGATCGCGTCATTGCTTGTATTCAGAAATCTATACAAAAAGCCAAGAGTATCAGTGCTTAAGTAAGGTTTGCTTACTTATTTTTGTCCATTTTGGCGCGATGATGAATCATTTTCTGGAATAAGGTTATTTTCATTTGTATGTCAAGACAGTCTCGATAGAGGATATAATTGTAGTCATGCATGAATTTATGGTACGCATGTATCACACTTTTCCATCCTTTGATCCTAAATGAGGTCATTGCATGATTCCCCCCTTCAGTACAATCGTATGAGTAAATAGATAAATCTATTCAAGTATTACTAAATACTGACTTGCTGTTCTTTATTAAGAATCATAGATGAGGAGGCTATAATAATGTGCGGAATTGTGGGATATATCGGGAGTCAGGATGCGAAGGAGATTTTGGTAAAAGGATTAGAAAAGCTAGAATATCKAGGGTATGATTCTTCGGGTATTGCGATTTTAAACGACAGTGGTTTACATCTGTATAAAGAGAAAGGCAGGATTGCAGCACTTCGGGAAGTGATCGATCCTGAGCAAGAGGCGTTGGTAGGAATCGGTCACACGAGGTGGGCGACGCATGGCAAACCAAGTAAGCGCAATGCACATCCTCATCAAAGTCACAATGGTAGATTCACGGTCGTACATAATGGTGTGATTGAGAATTATCAAGAGCTGAAGGAGAAGTGCCTTGCTCATATTCCATTCTCCAGTGATACGGACACAGAGGTCATTGTACAAAAGATGGAGCAACTCGTGGACAGCGGATTATCTGTCGAGGAGGCTTTTCGGCAGTTACTACTAGCCATTAAAGGTTCATACGCTGTTGCAGTATTAGATAGTCAGGATACGGAAACCATTTATGTTGGCAAAAATAAAAGTCCTTTACTCATCGGGCTTGGAGCCGATTTCCATGTTATTACGAGCGATGCGATGGCGATGCTGCAGCTTACGAATCAATTCGTCGAATTGATGGATGAAGAGATGGTGATTCTTCGCCAGCATACCAAAATAATTAAAAACTTAGATGGTGAAACGATTCAAAGAAGACCTTTTCAAGTAAAACTGGATGCCAGCGATATAGAGAAAGGGTTATACCCGCACTATATGCTCAAGGAGATTGACGAACAGCCAGTGGTTATTCGCAAGGTAATATCCAAATATCAGGATGGCCAAGGGGGAATCTTAATTGACTCGCAGTTGCGCGAACGTATGACTATGGCGGATCGCATCTATATCATTGCATGTGGAACCAGTTATCACGCTGGATTAGTTGGTAAGCAACTGATCGAGAAAATCGCGAACATCCCAGTTGAAGCACATATCGCCAGCGAGTTCCTGTATAACAGGCCTATATTGTCCGCGAATCCGCTGTTTATCTTTATTTCGCAGAGCGGTGAGACGGCAGATAGCCGAGGCGTATTGGTTGCGATTAAACAGATGGGTTATCCTACCGTCACGATAACGAACGTACCTGGCTCGACGTTATCTCGAGAAGCCGATTATACGTTACTGACGCATGCAGGACCAGAGATCGCTGTAGCTTCAACGAAAGCCTACACGGCACAAATTGCTGTATTAGCGTTGCTAGCCTTCGATAGTGTAAGAGAGAAAAGCATGGAGCAGTTGCATGGTATGAATCCTTTTCATGAGCTGAGTATCGCTGCGAACGCGATGGAAATTCTGATTAATAAGAAGGAGATGATGGAAGAGGTCGTTTGGCAATATCTCACTTCCTCACGAAATTGCTTTTTTATCGGCCGAGGGGTAGATTATTACGTTGCATTAGAAGGCGCGTTAAAGCTGAAGGAGATTTCCTACATCCAAGCTGAAGGGTTCGCAGGCGGGGAACTCAAACATGGCACAATTGCCCTAGTTGAGGAGGGGACACCTGCCATTGCTCTCATTACACAGTCACATATTCGTGCGAATGTTCGGAGCAATGTGCAAGAAATCATGGCACGAGGTGCCAATGTGTGTATGATTACTATGGAAGGATCAGAGGAGAGCGGCGATCAAATTGTGCTGCCTGCGGTACATGAGTTGCTAACTCCTTTGGTGTCGGTGATTCCATTACAATTAATTTCTTATTATGCAGCTAAATATCGGGGCTGTGATATTGATAAGCCCAGAAATCTTGCCAAAAGTGTCACTGTGGAGTGATGATAACGATGATTGGTCACAATATATCGAGCATTCGTAAGCAAAGGGGGTATACATTGTCCGAGCTCTCGGAACGGACAGGTATTTCCAAGTCGTATTTAAGCAATATTGAGAGAAATTTGAAACAGAATCCTTCCATTCATGTCATCGAGAAAATTGCTTTGGTTCTTAAGGTTGATCTGAAAATACTTTTGAAAATTGCTGTAGAGGTGGAAACCAATCAGCAACTTGATCAGGAATGGATGGATTTTATTGCGGACTTAAAAAAGTCAGGAATTAAAAAGGAACGGATCCATGAGCTGAAAATCTTGATCGAGTTTATGAAATGGCATAATGACAAAATAACGAGTGTGTGATGAGATCTTATGAACTTATTCATGATAGATAAGCCAACACTAGCCCCTAAGGGGGCTAGTGTTGTTCTTTATTGGGAACAATATTTGTTCTTTAATAGGAATTCTGTTATACTAATAAGAGCAACTATTCCATTTTAAAGGGAAGATCTAATATGATTGGTAAACGCGTACAACAATTAAGGAAAGAAAAGGGCCTGTCCCTCACAGAATTAGCTGAGCGGGCAGGTGTGGCCAAATCGTATATTAGCAGCCTGGAGCGTGACATCCAAAAGAATCCTTCTATCCAGTTTCTAGAGAAGATTGCAGCTGTATTAAAAGTGCCTGTCGACCGGCTTATTGATGATCAAGAAGAGACAGTTGCAGGTGAGCGAGAGTTAGATGAGGAATGGTATGAAATCATTAAAGAAGCAATGACCTCTGGTGTAGATAAGCAGCAATTTCGGGAGTTTTTGGATTTCAATAAATGGAGAATGAAACGGCCTAACGATGAATAGCTAGCTTTGCTATGTAAACTTATGGGGACATACAAGGATCATTTTCATTTGTGTTTTGTGTTAGTTTCTTGGGTTGGAAGGGGTTTCTTAAGAATGCGCGGATATCTTCCATAGTAAGTCCCATCTTACGAGCGCTCATAATAAGATTGATCCACTCTGCATCATACTCTTCTATATCCATTTGCTTTAGCATATTCACAACCGACCCCTCCAAAACTTTCTGTGTAAGATACGCTTTGTATCGTTATATGTATTATCGCATGTTTTTTCTCCGAAATCAATCCCGTTAACATTAAAATTATACAAACTGTATCATTAATTGAGAAGAGGATTATGTATTATTTTGTATGCGATACAAGTCTTTAGACCTAGTTAGGAGGCGGACGCAGCATGGATGATACCCCCTTAAGTCGCAGGTCATTCCTCAAGCATAGTCTATTGGCGGTTGGTTCTCTAGGGATATTAGCGGGAATGAGCGGTGCATATGGTATTTTCGGTGAGCCGAATTGGATCCAGACAACGACGGTCAAACTATCATACAAGCGTTATCCAGCTTCGTTCGCGGGTATGCGAATTGTACAATTCAGCGATACCCATATTAGCAAGTATTATGGCTTAGCTCATTTAACTAGATTGGTCCAGCTGCTGCAGCGACAAGAACCTGACATCCTTGTTTTTACTGGCGATTTATTTGATTCCAGACAAGGCGAAATATCGGATGACGTAATTCCAATTCTATCTCAGCTTCATGCGGCGTATGGGAAATTTGCGGTACTAGGCAATCATGATCTGCGTATGGATGCGGCACGAATAACGAATGTATTGGAGCAATCTGGTTTTAAAGTACTCGTCAATGAAAGCCAAAGAATCAGCCGAGGAGATGAAAGTATTCATATCGTCGGTGTGGATGAGATGTTTCATGGTAACCCTAATCTACCACTCGCCCTAAAAGGGATAGACCAAGATGAATTCGTCCTCTTGCTTGCACATGAGCCTGATTTCGCTGACTGGGCTTCGAGATATCCTATCGATTTACAACTTTCAGGCCACAGTCACGGTGGGCAGATTCGTATTCCTTTCTATGGAAGTGTATTCACACCAGACCTGGGCCAGAAGTACTCGATAGGTTTGTATAACTTCGACGGAACGGAATTCCATGTGTACACCAACCGCGGTATTGGTACGACTTTATTACCGATTCGATTTAATTGCCGACCTGAGATCACTGTATTCGTCCTCGAGACGAATTCCATATAAACGCAAAAACTCCGCGGCACAATGGATGCAGCGGAGTTTTCTATCAATAGCAGAACCACTTTTTCCAGATATTATAGGAGTCTTCGCATTCAATATCTTCGAAATCGAAATCATCCCAACAATCATCCCAATTATAATCGTCCCAGTCGTTATTGTTGTGATTGTTGTTGTTGTTGTTGTTGTTGTTGTTGTTGTTGTTGTTGTTGCCCTTATCTTTATCCTTATCGTTATTCTTGTCTTTGTCGTTCTTGTCTTTGTCGTTCTTGTTTTGATTGTTGTTATTGTTGCTATTGCTGTTGCTGTTGTTATTGCTGTTCGTGTTGCCATATGTATTTGAATTGAATATTTTACTTAAATTATTCATGAATTGAGATAGTAGCGTATTCTTCTGTGAATTTCCGTTATCATAGCCTGAAGCAAAGGCTGATGCAGGAAATAGAATGGTAGTCAAGAGTATGACAATAAGAGGTATTCTTAGCATTTTTTTGAACATAGATGGCGCGACCTCCTTTCTTAATAGTATAGTAGTGTAGTAATATAGTATTGTTCTTTATTAAGAATTATACATTAAATTTTCGGGTTTGAGAACAGCGAAAGGCATAGATCATTTCTTAAATTTATGATACAATATGTAACATAATAGATGGAAAGGGAGTGGTATGCMAATAAAATGATAGCTTCACATATAAATAGATACATATCGTAACATATCCTATGAAACTAATTAAGGTCATGTGAGGTGCTACTCATGCAAGTTGTTCAACCAATTAGAGAACAAGAGAAGATTGAGCAAATCCAGGAAGTGTTGAAAGAACAATCGGTTCGTGACTGGCTGCTTTTCACAATTGGAATTAATTCAGGGCTCCATCTTAGTGATATTCTCTATTTAAAAGTAAAAGATGTAACCGATCGCAATATTGTGAGTGTAAGAGAGGAGAAAACGGGGAAAGTAAAGACATTCCAGCTTTCTTCGCAGCTGAAGGCTTATATTAAGGAATATGTCCAATATATGGATGAAGACAATTACTTATTTCCTTCTCAGCGTACGGGTCACCCTATTAAGCGAATTCGTGTTTATCGGATTCTTAATCAGGCTGCAAAGCAGGTAGGCTTAACAGATATAGGTACGCATACCCTTCGTAAGACCTATGGCTATCATTACTACCTCAAAACGAGAAATGTCTCTGTACTTAGAGATTTGTTTAATCAGTCAGCACCATCCGTGACTTTAAAGTATATTGGTGTCAATAACTAATRGAAGGCTGAGCGTTGAGAGCAGCTACTAATTACTCTAATGAACGCTCAGCCCTAACAAAAGCAATAAATCTTCTTGCTTCCTCGGCAGATAATCGTTTTCCATCCACTGTTAATGAAAACTTCTGTAGTATACCCTCGTCTGTTAAATCGAGATTTTCGACAAAGTCTCGCACTTCTTCGTCCAAGACCGTTTGTTGATGGTTCGTGCGGCCTAGCAAATAATCAATAGAAACATTGAAAAAATTTGCAATCTTATTAATAGTTWCATAATCAGGTTCCCGGCGATTGGTCTCATAGTGAGACAGGGATGCTCGGGAAATACCTATTTTGACGGATAAATCCTCTTGGGTTAGTCCTCTTTTTTCACGTAAAAGTGCAATTCGATCTCCGTATTTCAGCTTGATCAGTCCTCACTGTTCATAATCATTCACTTATTATATCCACTATCATTAACGAAATATACCAGAAGATAATTATAACAAAGCAGAGATTCATTTGACTAGATACAAAATGTATTTGAAATAATTAATAACCTCTTGATAAGTTACGAAATGTATCATATAATGAATATTATATACATATTGTAACAGGTTACGACATTTAGTCATACATTAAGKGGTGGGAAAAGATGATTAATTATGAAAAAGTATTTTGTGTCGAATGTAATGCCATGATGGACAAGTGCTATGCCAAAAAGATTTTTAAGACGGGCTACTACCATACCACAATTCCATTGGCCCATTGTATGAAGTGCGAGACTATGCAACCTATTTACTTTCCGAGCTATGTAGAAGGAATGGCTGTTGCGAGTTGGATTTGATCGGATAAGGCGGGAGCAACATGAGAGACATGAAATGGACTTGTGATCACCAATAAGCCACATTCTCTTAGTTGCATAAGAGACGTGGCTTATTATTTGTTTTCTTTCTTGTAATTCTATAATCTCGATGATACAATACGTATCTGATAAATAGATAAGTTAAAGGAGTGACTACATGCGTCGTTGGGTAGTGTACACTGCAGGCTGTCTTTTTGTTGGAATCATCGGGGGGGGATTAGGTGTTTATAGGAAATATGAGCCCGTTCATCACTTTGAGCAAGTAGATGCTACCGATAAAATCATTCAATGTGCTTCTTCTTGGGACAGACGCAAGAAGTGATGAGAATTCTAGATCGGATGTTGTTATCGTTATGCACATTATTCCCAGCACGCGTAAAATCAATATGATCTCCATCCCCAGAGACAGTCGCGTCTACATAGAAGTGTGGGATACACCAAAATAAACCATGCTCATATCCTTGGTGAGATGCGGGGAGGTAACGAGGAGGGGACGAAAGAAGCTCTTCAAACCGTATCCAATTTTTTAGATGTACCGATCAATTATTACATGAAGACTAATTTTAAAGGGTTTGAAGATTTCATCGATACCATTGGCGGCGTGAATGTAGAGGTTAAAAACGATATTTATTTACTTCATTCTGGGGTGACACTACCTCAAGGCAAGCAGCATATTGATGGCAAATTGGCGCTGAGTCTGGCAAGAGAACGATACGCCTTTGCGAATGGAGATTTCGACAGGCAGAGCGAGCAAACACAGCTACTAAAAACGATTGCTACAGAAATTCTGAGACCAGAGCATATTGGTGAAATCGCAGGTTTGCTAACAAAGGTCAAGAAAGATATCGTGGATACGAATTTCCAAGATAGCGATATCATTAGCTTAGCCTGGCTATTCAAAGGAATGACTGCGGACGATTTTACAACCAAGCAAGTACCTGGCCAAAGTGGCTATGAGATGGATCCGTTAGTACAATCACGGCTATATTATTGGATTCCGGATATGGTGAAAGTGAAGGAAATCAGCGCTACGTTATTTAAAGATTAAGCTTTGCAGTCAAAAAAGAACTAACTTTCGCACTTTAGATACGTTTCGTATCTGAATAATTGGAATTATTTTTTTTCAAAATGACATCGTACGAGAGCCGCTGATTCTATCAGACTTGGGTGCGCTTACAAGATTTCTTGCCCAAATCAATACAGGATTCTAATCATATCCGAGGTTTTACGGGCATAACTTTGAAAACAGATGATGTAATTTTCACACGTGCTATACAAGTCTTTGAGGATCTATTGAACTTTCTTATTTTGTGAAATTCTCTTGACAAGATACGAGATGTATCATAAATTGAAAGCAGAATTAAAGCGAAATGTCATAAAACATAACATGATCAGGAGTGGTGCTCTTTTATGGAAAAAGATAAGCCAGTTACACTTGAGATTAAAGATGTTTTAAGACATTTAGGACTGGATTTGCAGCAGTTTCTGTTGTGGAAAGAAGACCAGTCGAAGAAAACCCTCCAAGTTCATCCAAACAATGCTCCCCTAACTCCCGAGCGATAAGACACATCGCATCGCGTCCAAACAATCCCCTATATACTCATTAACGTACGCCACACTAATCGCACATGGAAGTCAGCACCTGTTGTAGTCAGGCTCGAGATGATACATATCGTAACATTAAGGAGGGGAATAGATGACTACATCTTTTGCTGAAGGATCAGAAATGGTTTTGAAATATCCTTGTTATGGTTTGATGAATATTAAACAGATTGACGGGCGAATGCTGGATTCCAAGTACACGCCGTTCAAAGTGATCGACATTAGTCCTTCGCAAATGGGCTTTACTTCTTATTTAAGTCTACCCATCAATGAAAATGTGATTTGGTGTTTCCAATTTAAGTTGCATAACGAAGACATATCGATATGCGGCGTGCTTCGTGAAAGAAGCCAGTTTGAGAATGGCTATGTCTATGCCGTGGAGTGGTTGGAGGAAGAAACCTTGACAGGCGCCATCGTGCTGCAGACTCTCCGTTACTGGGAGCATCAATTTAAGAATGAATTTGAGAAGGCTGTTCGTGGCTATGTCAATGCCATGGAGATAGCCAATAAGACAACAATGGATGTTTCATGCTGATTGATACAGGCCAAGAAGTTAGAGTCTCTAAGGGACTCCTTCTTGACTTGGATGTATGTTTGCAAATCGATCGCAATTAGCTCATTTGATCGCCTCAGATGCGCATAATTTGGCCAGTAGGAGGAGTCGTTTAGCAGACGAAATGAAACGATCATAACAGAGACCTCTCTGTATAAACGGAGATTGTGGTCTCTACCATTACATTAACTATTGGAGGTCACAATGGAAATTGAACTCAGACAATATTTGACCATTGTTCAAAAAAAGATAGGGTTGATTGCAAGCATTGTGCTCCTGTCAAGTATAGTTACTGGGCTTGTGACTACTATTTGATTGCTCCGCTGTATGTATTAGCTTCAGGCATTTCAGAGGGGGCCATTGCTGCACTGTCCTATGCCTTTAATTTACGGGGAATAGCGACCGGTATCTGTATTACCCCCGTAATTACACTTACATTCCCTGAACTATCGCGGCTTTCGCATAACCAAGATTACGAGAAAGTTAGTACACTAACGCACAATAGTTTGTTTTCATTGTTCATTCTCTTAATGCCTCTAACCGTCATATTCATGTCCTTTAGTCATGTCATCGTTCAAACCCTTTTAGAAAGAGGAAGCTTCGATGCGCAAGCCACGGCAATGACCTCAGCTATTTTTTGGGCCTATTCCATAGGGATCATTGCTATTGGGTTTAGAGAGGTCACATTGAGAGCTTTCTATAGTTACGGAGATACGAAAACACCAACCTATATTATGATTTCTGGCACATTGGTCAACATTGTTCTCAGTTTCATTTTAGTGAAAACGATGGGGATTATAGGGCTCGGGATAGAATCATCAGCAGAGAAGTGCTGGAAGGAATAGACGCCGGGCATGCGGAGTTATTGACGTTTGATTTCCACCCCCGGGAATTGAAATATTTATATTCTAAAATGGATATGTTTGTTGGGACTAGGATGCACTCCAATATYTTTGCTCTCTCCAATCATATTCCCACTGTCGCCATCAATTATGAACATAAAACGAGAGGCATTATGGAAATGCTTGGTTTACACGACTATGTGGTAGATATCTCGGATATTGAACCCGAGTCCTTCATACAGATGATCCACCATTGTTGGCTGAATAGGCAGGAATTAAGGGCTAAACTTGCGAGAGAAATTCCCCTTGTTGTAGAAGAAGCCGAGTTGCCAGCCCAAATTCTTAAAGTTCTATAAATGAGCTTAACCAAATGGATATATGAAGGGGTGAGATGCCTTGATTACTTATCTAAGAGCTGACATTCATCGTTATGTAAAAGTAGGAAACCACGTGAGTTTCGTATCGAAAATGAAAATGCTAATTCTTCATGAACCTATGTGGTATCTCATTATCTATCGAGCAGGGAGTTATGTAAAAGATCATGTTAATATTCCAGTTGTTAAACAATTGTTATATATCATCCTGTTTATCCTTCATAAATTTTTTTCCGTACTGATGGGCATTCAAATTCCGCTCGGAACCAAAATTGGCAAAGGGGTCTATTTACCTCATTATGGTACGATCGTGGTTCATCAAGATGCCATCATCGGTGAGAATTGCAACATTGGACAAGGCGTTACGATCGGGATTGCCGGCAGCGGGGAAAAGAAGGGAGTACCACAAATAGGAAATAAGGTCTATATCGCACCTGGAGCCAAAATTATTGGGAAAATCGTGATTGGGAATAATGTGATGATTGGTGCGAATTCGGTCGTAACGAAAGATGTACCTGATAACGCCGTTGTTGCTGGTGTTCCTGCTAAAATTATTAGTTTCAAAGGATGGGAATAGACTCGAAAAAACACGCCCTCTTGATGAGAGAAGGCGTGTTTTCTTCATTTTCTAATTCAATAAGTGCTTGAACGCACTGTAATCAATCTGTTGCTTTTCGAGAAAGCTCGTCAAGCTCCGATAGTCTCGTTTCGGCGTTGCAAGTATGTAACCTTCGATGCAGTGTTCTCTTGTGACCTCATTGGCATGAGCCTCTAAGGCCACTTGTCCGATACGCGCGGCGATGGAATGCTTGGCAATATCACGGAAGGCTGTTGGAACAGGTGATACTAACTGGTCGAGAAATGCTTTGGAATCTGCTGTCCATAGGTGTCGAGAAGTGTCCACATAATGATTTTGCCAATCGAGTTTGGACTTGCCGTCCTCTTTGGGCAGGACCTTAATAAACTTGCGAAACATGAAGAACCCGCCGATGGACATGAAGGCAAGCAACACGCATACCCAGAAAATGATGAAATACATAAAGAAATCATTCGCCATTTATTTGTCACCTCACTAATTGTCTTCCATAAAGATAGTAAGAATTATACCTTATTTCTAGATTTCTTGCGACAATACGAGTAAAATAGGAGGGTAGCAGCTACTAATAAAGGAGTTATGAACTATGCCAAAAATTGGATCACACGTTTCGTTCTCAGATAAAGGCTTGTTAAATGCAGCAGAAGAAGCCGTTTCCTACGGATCATCCACCTTTATGATATACACGGGCGCACCGCAAAATACGCGCCGTAAACCGATTGAAGAGCAATATATTGAAGAAGGCAAAGCTGTGATGGACAAGCATGCGATGAATGAAATCGTTGTTCATGCGCCATACATTATCAACTTAGGTTCCTATAAGAATGATACCTTTGAACTCGCAGTGCGTTTCCTTCAAGAAGAAATCCGCCGGACGGATTACATCGGCGTCCGCAATATCGTGCTTCATCCAGGTGCTTACACGGACAAGGATGCCGACTATGGGATTGCGAGAATCGCAGAAGGTTTGAATGAAGTGCTTGCTGGTGTTAAAGATACGAATGTAAACATTGCACTGGAGACGATGGCAGGCAAAGGGACAGAAATCGGCCGCAGCTTTGAAGAAATCGCGGAAATCATGGAGCAAGTTGAGTTCAACAATAAGTTGACGGTCTGTATGGATACTTGCCATATTCACGATGCAGGGTATGATATCGTGAATGATTTGGACGGCGTGCTGCATCATTTTGACCGTACGATCGGACTTGAGAAGCTCGGTGTCATCCATTTGAATGACAGTAAGAATCCGCGCGGAGCGAGCAAGGATCGCCACGCACCACTAGGTTCAGGCTGGATTGGCTTTGAAGCGATGAATAATATCGCTAACCATGAGAAGTTGCAGCATTTGCCGATGATTCTAGAGACTCCTTGGATTGGAAAAGAAGACAAAACGCAGCGTCCGATGTATGAAGCGGAAATTGCCTTGCTTTCCGGCAACTTAAGCAGTCGTTTTGGCGGCGAGTTCCTGGACCAAGTGGAGCGAATTGACTTTTTGATGAACAAAAAAGATATTCACTATCGTGACTTCGTTCTTAAAACATGGGAATTGCTCAAAAATGATGCAAAAGCGAAGAAAGCGGATGGACGCGAGCCGCTGGAACGTTTATATGATATGCTTCATGAGGAAAGCCTTTTCGCTGATCTAAGCGAAGAACAAATCAATCAACGATTGATTGTTTGGCTTGCTGGAAATAGCATCTTGAAGAAGGTTTAAGTTTCACATAGATAGATATTGCTAGGGGGATACAGATGGAAGCGGGAACCACGAACAGCTCAATTCGCCGGGAGAGCGAATTGATGAATAGAGCAAGAATGCTAATTTCTTGCCCGGATCAGCCGGGTATTGTAGCAGCCGTATCGCAATTTCTATTTGAATATGGTGCGAATATTGTGCAATCGGATCAGTACACGATGGATCCAGAGGGCGGCATGTTTTTCATCCGAATTGAATTCGATTTAATGGAATTGGCGAGTCGCGTAGAGACATTAAGAGCGAATTTCTCCACGCTTGCTGAGAAGTTCTCGATGGACTGGAGCCTTTCCCTAGCAAGTCAGAAGAAGCGGATTGCGATCTTCGTTTCGAAGGAAGACCATGCCTTGCTCGAACTATTATGGCATTGGCGTGCGGGAGATCTCAAAGCAGATATTGCGATGGTAATCTCTAACCACAATGATATGCGTTCTCTGGTTGAGCCTTTCGGGATTCCATTTCATCACATTCCCGTTACCGCGGCAACCAAAGCAGAGGCGGAACAGCGCCAGCTTGAGGTTATTGGCGATAGCGTGGATGCAATTGTGCTTGCACGCTACATGCAGATCGTTTCACCATCGTTTATCCAAAATTACGCAAATCGCATCATCAATATTCACCACTCCTTCTTGCCTGCTTTTGTAGGCGGTAAGCCTTACGCGCAAGCGCATAACCGCGGAGTCAAGATTATTGGTGCGACAGCGCATTATGTGACGGACGAGCTAGACGCCGGACCCATTATTGAGCAGGACGTTCAGCGTGTGAGCCACCGCGATAATGTCGATGATTTGAAAAGAATTGGTCGTCACATCGAACGAATCGTTCTTGCACGCGCGGTAGCGTGGCATGTGGAGGATCGGATTATCGTTCACAATAATAAAACGGTTGTTTTTAACTAGTGTAAAGCAGGTTGTACCCAGTTATGGGTACAGCCTATTTATATACCACATAAGAATTTAATAAATTCCTGTTTACAGGGAATTAAAAATTCTTATTGGCGATAAAAACCACCACTAAACGCGGTCGCTCATCATCGAACTACTTCGATCGAAGTTTTTCTCATAGGTGAGATTTTAACGGGTTATTGTGGCAAAGCCTTAAAGCAAATGGTACAATAATGCAAGCGAGTAAAGTCACTTGTATGTACAAGTTAATTGGCTGATGAAAATACAGAAATGATGGAGGTAAATATCGAATGACAGCATCAAACAAAACAATTGAACAATTAGCCGTCGACACGATCCGTACTCTTGGTATCGACGCGGTTGAGAAAGCCAAATCAGGCCACCCAGGTATGGTAATGGGAGCTGCGCCAATGGCTTACGTGCTGTGGAAACAGCATATGAAACACAATCCTTCGAATCCTAAATGGGTAAACCGTGACCGTTTCGTTCTATCTGCAGGACACGGATCCATGCTTCTATACAGCTTGCTTCACCTATGTGGCTATGATCTGCCAATGGAAGAGATCAAGAACTTCCGCCAATGGGGAAGCAAAACCCCTGGTCACCCAGAGTACGGTCACACAGCAGGTGTTGATGCAACGACGGGTCCACTTGGACAAGGCGTTGGTATGGCTGTCGGTATGGCGATGGCTGAAGCTCACTTGAGAGAAACTTACAACAAAGAGAACTTCCCAGTTATCGATCACTACACGTATGCAATTTGCGGCGATGGCGATATGATGGAGGGGGTGTCCTCTGAAGCAGTTTCCCTTGCAGCTCATTTGAAATTGGGTAAATTGATCATGATGTACGATTCCAACGATATTTCGCTTGATGGCGAATTGAATATGGCATTCTCTGAAAACGTGCAAGCACGTTTCGAAGCTTACGGCTGGCAAGTTATTCGCGTTGAAGAGCAGAATGACCTTGCTGCGATCTCCAAGGCGATTGCTGAAGCGAAAGCTGATACAACTCGTCCTACGTTGATTGAAGTGAAAACGACAATCGGCTTCGGTTCCCCGAACAAAGGTGGTAAAGGTGGTCACGTTGGACCTCACGGTTCACCACTTGGCGGCGACGAAGTGAAATTGACGAAACAAGCGTATGGCTGGCCGGAAGAGCCGGACTTCTATGTTCCGGACGAAGTTCGCGCACACTACGCAGAAATTCAAAAAGAAGGTACGGCTGCTGAGCAAGCTTGGACAAACCTCTTGAACGATTACGTTAAAGCTTATCCAGAGCTTGGTAACCAATTCAACGCTGCTGTGAATGGCGAATTGCCAGTTGGCTGGGATGCTGAATTACCTGCTTACACAACAGAAGACAAGCCAATGGCTACACGTGTTGCTTCCGGTAATGCGATCAATGCTGTTGCAGGCAAATTGCCGCAATTGATTGGTGGTTCCGCGGATCTAGCGAGCTCCAACAACACGATGATCAAAGGCGAATCCAACTACAGCGCTAGCAACTATGCTGGTCGCAACGTTTGGTTCGGTGTTCGTGAGTTTGGTATGGGTACAGCAATGAACGGTATGGCACTTCACGGTGGGGTAAAAGTGTACGGAGCTACTTTCTTCGTATTCTCCGACTACTTGCGTGCTTCCATCCGTCTTGCAGCTTTGATGCAATTGCCAGTGATCTACGTACTTACGCATGATAGTATCGCTGTTGGTGAAGATGGACCGACGCATGAGCCAATCGAGCAATTGCCGGCACTTCGCGTAATTCCGGGTATCACCGTAATTCGTCCTGCTGATGGTAACGAGACATCCGAAGCTTGGCGTTATGCTATCGCTGAGTCCAAAGGTCCAGTTGCGCTTGTCTTGACGCGTCAAAACTTGCCGATCCTTCCAGGTACGGTTGAAGGAGCAAAAGCGAACCTGCGCAAAGGCGGATACGTAGTATCCGACGCAGCAAACGGTCAACCAGATGCACAAATCCTGGCAACAGGTTCTGAAGTACAACTCGCTGTCGCGGCGCAAAAATTGCTGCAAGCTGAAGGCATCAACGTTCGAGTAGTTAGCCTACCGAGCTTGGAATTGTTCGAAAAACAATCCAAAGAATACAAAGATTCCGTTATCTTGCCAGGCGTGAAGAAACGTCTTGCTGTTGAGATGGCGTACCCACTTGGCTGGGAGCGTTATACAGGCGACGAGGGTTCAATCCTTGGCATCTCCACATTCGGAGCATCCGCGCCAGGGGATACGGTTCTTAGAGAATACGGATTCTCGCCTGAGAACGTAGCAGCACGCGTGAAAGCATTGTTAGGTTAATATAATGGCAGGGGCTCAGCTCGTCTGAGCCTCGGCTTGTACGTATTCATAG
Source organism: Paenibacillus sp. 01T442 (assembly GCF_056398345.1). NCBI lineage: Bacteria > Bacillati > Bacillota > Bacilli > Caryophanales > Paenibacillaceae > Paenibacillus > Paenibacillus sp. 01T442. The sequence goes on along the minus strand of NZ_JBFTPF010000003.1, from coordinate 227,468 downwards.
CCATTTTAGAGGGGGAACTATTAACCATGTCTAGCTTTGAAAATGTAACCGTACTTACGAAAGCCAATGTTTATTTCGATGGAAAAGTAACAAGCCGCACTGTGCAATTCGCAGACGGCACGAAGAAAACACTAGGCATCCTGCTTCCAGGTGAATATGAATTCGGAACAGATGTGAAAGAAATCATGGAGATCCAAGCTGGTGAGCTGAACGTATTGCTTCCAGGCAGCACAGAGTGGATTACAATCAGTGGTCAAGGTGAGTTCACTGTGCCAGCTAACGCGAAATTCAAGCTCGAAGTGAAAACAGTGAGCGACTATATCTGTTCTTATATCGCTGAGTAATCACGCGGCGAGTCGAACGCTTGTAAAGCCAAAAACCATACATCCATTGAACATATAGTTCAATGGATGTATGGTTTTTTTTCATTTGGAAGACCAGCTATAAAAAGAGCGAACTTCCATCTGCAGCACCTCTTCGATGTCGGACATGCGAATCCATAATTGCTCGATCGAAGGGTGCACATCGAGTAGGAGCGTATGTCGTTGCTTTATTCGAGCGAGGCTAATCCCAAAAGACGCAGGACGTGCAGGATTGACGATGAGATCCTCAAGCAGCACGGTGATGCCGGCTTCTAAATCGAGGATTTCTTCGAAATGAAGCTGCTGAAATGGAGCGCTTATCGGAATATAAAGAGTGGTTTTACTAAAATCAAGTTCGTTAGGACGAAAACGCAACGCCATGAGGAAGGGCTGTATACGCTCTTCATGAAAGTCATAAAAGACGGCTAGTTTGACGATCAGCCATTCCTCCTTTGCGCTTTAACTGCTCGAGTTTGTTCATGATCTCGCGGGTTGCATCAGACCAGTTGTCTGGGCTGTATGTGCTCAATTGATTTTGTGTAAATTGCTGATATTCATGATCCAGTATCCCTTGCAGGACGCGCCGCTGGATTTGTTCAATCCGTTCATTGGCAAGTCGATAGGTCACCTGAAATTCATCAGAAAGAAAGGCGACCATTTCATTCTTTTGTTCAGGCAGCGATAGTTTCTTCAGCATGGACATAGGAATAGCCGCGTAGAGCTGAAACGCAGATGCATCCTGCTCTTGCCAATCGACGTAGCGATCAGGCATCACCATCTGGTTGCCGGAATGGCGAAGCACATGACAAAGCTCATGGAGGAAGTCTTCCCATTGTTCTTTGACGGATAATCGGCGGTCAACATTGATGCTGAATAGTCCATCTTTTTCGATGGCCATACTGTTCATATCCATCGTGTAAACCCAAATATGCAGCTTAGCAGCCAAGTTCGTCACGCTGAGCTGAGCTGGTGATACGATGCCAAGTTGACTATATAAAGCCTCTACCCACTGTTCAAGGGAGGTCGTTTGGTAATGAGTGAACAGGTGAAAACACCTCGCTTTAAGAATGTATGTTCGGTTATTTGTGGTAAAGAAAAGCCCGTTAGGGCTTAGCTTTACATTATTAGAAGAATACCTAGATTACTGCTGGCTGTCAGGTGTTCGGTTCTGCTGCTGCTCCTTGATGAAGTTCCAGAAACGGAGCATCTCATCGCGGCGCTCTTTGGGAGCGTTTTTAAAGTCTTTAAAAAATAAGCTGACATCAGGGTCATCGACTTCATCAGGAGCAGCCGCAGAAAGTCCGTCGAGTGACTCTTCTTCCGTCGGAGCAAAGCCTGCGAGCAGAAGCAGCTCGTCCTTTTCAGCTATACGAAGCGCATCAGCTAAGGAGATAACCGTTTCCCGCGAGGGATTGAAGCGGTTATTTTCTATGGAGTTAATGAACGAATAACTAACACCGGACMGTTCGCCAAGTTCTCTTAGGGAAAAATTGTTCATCTTCCGCAGATCTCGAATTCGGATGCCGAATTGCACCATATCTTTCATCGTTTGATCACCTGGTTCTATTGTAAATGGTGAGCGGTGCAAAAAACAAGGGGAGATCACCAAAAAGTTTTGAATATCAAAACTTTTTGTGTTGAAATTTTAAACAAGACAACGTATGATGTGTTTAGAATTTCAAAACAACAAATTTTAGGAGATGATTGAGGGATGGTAAAACATATTTTGAATATAGAGAAAGAACAGATGGATCGCCGAGCAACACGCAAAAGGGTGGAAAGTGTACTTGAAGCCGTACGTATGTATCGAGCAATGGGCTGCTTGCGGAGAGAAAATGGAGCTGTTTCGAACAGGAATGAGTTGTTCAAAGTGGCGGAGCAGGGGGCTATCTACCCTATGAGTTCAGAGGAAAACTTGCTAGGTGAGTGCGGTGAAGTTGAGCAAGCGATCTCTCGACTGGACGAGCAGGAGCAGGAAATTATTCGGGAGCGGTATCTAAAAAAGGACAAGACGTTTGACTTTCTGCTGTTTCATGAGCTTAATTTGAGCGAGCGTACCTATCATCGGATAAAGGCCAGAGCCATTGAAAAATTGGCGTACATGTTGCGACTGGAAGTGAAGGTGCAATAAGGTCTACCAGAATTGGCAATTTTTTGGCAATTCGCTCCGATTATGGCATGGTAAGATCGTTGTGTAGCCAAGCAAGGGAGGCGATGGTGCTAAGCAGATGTATAAGAAACCGTTCCGGCGGAGGCGTAAGGAGTGAAGATTTGTTTTGAAAAGGAAAAAATGTTTTGAATTTCAAAACACCAAAAAGAAAGGAGCAACATATGAACCAAATCGCATTTGATCTGATTTCAGACATACTCCGTGCCATTGGGAGGTACACTTTCGGCGGGTGGTGCGAGCTTACAGGCCTCTTCCTAATGGTGATACTAGTCGAGTACATCACAGGTATTGCTGTCTCAATGAAAGAGCAAAAGGGCCATATCAGTCAAGTTGGCTTTTGGAGACTTGCGCGCAAAGGGCTGATGCTGCTTGTCATTATGCTAGCGCATCGCCTGGATATCCTCATGGACATTGACCTGATGATGACAGGGGCGATTTATTTTTACTTGGCTAATGAGTTGATATCTATCACTGAAAATTACGGACGTTTGGGTCTACCACTTCCGCTCATTGTAAAGCAATTGATTCAAATTTTGCGAAGCAAGGGGGAAGGGCTATGAGAGTCCAGATGATGTTAAAGGGGATAGTACTATGAGAAGGGGAGTCTTTTTTTATTTCAGGATAATGTCGAAACCGCCATATGCAGCATATAACCAATGTGCAGGAAACAACTTCTTTCTACATCTGCGCTGCACTGGAAACTCGGGAGCCCATATACAGCAAGCGATTAAAGTTCATTTGGCAAATTGGTTGTCTGGAGTGCATAGCTGATCAGACACTTTTCCTTAATAATAAGATAAACAATATTAGGTAAGGAGAGCGTACAACATGAAAGAGAAAGTTCAATCCGTGATAGTACCTGAATTTTCGAATAGACACTATGTGATTACTGCGTTTGGAGCCGTGGGGGATGGAGTCCACTCCAACACAGCAGCGATCAACAAGGCGATTGAGGCTTGTGCAGCATCGGGAGGAGGAACAGTTGTCATCCCGCGCGGGATTTGGTTAACAGGTCCCATTCAACTGCAAAGCCGAGTTCGGCTGCATACGGATGAAGGGGCGCTAGTTACGTTCAGCCGAAAATGGGAGGAGTATCCCCTCATTCTGAGTAACTACGAAGGCTTGAAAGCGGTGCGGGCTATGCCGGCCCTGTATGGGGAGCAGCTGCAGCAAGTGGCGATTACAKGGACAGGCATTTTCGACGGTTCAGGTGATGCGTGGCGGCCAGTTAGGAAGCATGAAATGACCCAGCAGGTATGGAACGATATCGTGCAAACTGGCGGTGTAGTCGACGACAAGGACACGTGGTGGCCAACCGAAGAAGCGATGATCGGGAGAAAGTACACGGAAGCGCTTCAGACTGAAGGGAATTACGAAATTGATCAGTATGAGCCCTATAAGGTTTACTTGCGCCCTGTCCTGCTAGGGTTAACGGCCTGCACAGAGGTCCTAGTGGAGGGACCCACCTTTCAAAATTCAGGCAGCTGGTGTTTGCACCCACGTCTATGCGAGCATGTGACGATTCGCAACGTCAAGGTGCGGAATCCATGGTATTCCGTCAATGGAGACGGGCTGGACCTTGAATCATGCCGATTCGCGAACATTCATGATTGTATGTTTGATGTAGGAGATGATGCGATTTGCCTGAAATCCGGTAAAAACTTACAAGGACGCGAGGTGGCTGCGCCTACGGAGTATGTCTCCATCCGAAACTGTACCGTGTATCACGGACATGGTGGATTTACGGTGGGGAGTGAAATGTCAGGTGATATCCGTCATGTTAATGTCTCAGATTGTACGTTCATAGGCACAGACAACGGACTTCGTTTCAAGAGCACGAGAGGTCGCGGCGGCATCGTCGAACATATCCAGATTGCAAATATTCAAATGAAGGATATCATTCACAGTGCGATTGTTTTTGATATGTATTATGAAATCAAGCAGGATGAGGTGGATAGGGTCGAGGTCACAGATGAAACACCTTGTTTCCGTCATATTTCGATTAAGGATACGGTAAGTGAGGGCTCGTCCAAGGGCGTTTTCATCCGAGGGCTACCGGAAATGCCGATTCACGATCTGCATTTTGAGCGGGTAACCGTTGCCGCAGAGACAGGTATCGTCTGTATCGATGCGCAAAATGTTCTATTTCAGGACGTTCATATCACACCGAAATCAGGTGACGTGCTGACGCAAAAGAATTGCAGTCATATCCGACTTATGGATCGTCATCCGAGGCCAGTCTGGTTTGCTGATTTAGGGGATGGTCAATTCCGCAACCCCATCCTTTACGCCGATTATTCGGATCCAGATGTCGTGCGTGTCGGGGAAGATTTCTATATGACAGCTTCAAGCTTTAACAGCTCCCCTGGCTTGCCCATTCTTCATTCGAAGGATTTGGTGAACTGGACCGTAATCGCCTATGCGATTGACCGTCTTCCCGATAGTTATGAAGCGGTGCGCCATGGGGAAGGTGTGTGGGCTCCGAGCATTCGGTATCACGACGGCAAGTTTTGGATATTTTTCAGCGCACCGGATGAGGGGATTTATATGACAACCGCCGAGAATGCGGTAGGTCCTTGGTCGCCTCTGCATATGGTTAAAGAGGTGAAAGGCTGGATAGATCCATGTCCATTATGGGACGAAGATGGCAAGGCCTACCTGGTTCATGCTTTTGCAAAGAGTCGTACGGGCATTAAGAGTATGCTGAAAATTTGCCCCATGCGTCCTGATGGAACAGCACTTCTAGGCGATGGTGAGATTATATTTGACGGTACGGAGCATCACCCAACGATTGAAGGCCCTAAGTTATATAAGCGTAATGGCTATTACTATATCTTTGCCCCTGCAGGCGGTGTGCCGATTGGTTGGCAGACGATTCTACGTTCCAAACAGATTATGGGCCCTTATGAGGATAAGATAGTTCTGCATCAAGGGGATTCTCCGATCAACGGGCCTCATCAAGGCGGATTTGTTGAACTGGATTCAGGTGAGGCTTGGTTTCTTCATTTTCAGGATCGCGAAGCATACGGAAGAATTGTGCATCTACAGCCAATGTGCTGGGAGAAGGATTGGCCAGTTATGGGCATAGATACGAACGACGATGGCATTGGCGAGCCTGTTCTTATCCACGCTAAGCCTAACGTAGGCAGAGACTATCCACTTGCAGTGCCGGAAACCAGCGACGAATTCGATGATCCATCCTTAGGTCTGCAATGGCAATGGCAAGCAAACTATCGAAGTGAATGGTGTTCACTCACAGTGAATCCAGGGAGCCTACGCCTCTACGCCCAACGGCTCCCTGAGCACGCAGCAACGCTATATGAGGCTCCGAATGTGCTCTGTCAGAAGTTTCCTGCGCCTGTATTTGCAGCTACAGCCAAGGTTTCCTTCCAGTACATCGATGAACAAAATCTGGCGGGATTAACTGTTTTTGGGCATTCGTACCGTTACACAGCGTTGCAAAAAACGGATACAGGGTTTAAGCTAGTTTTTGGTGAAGGCAGCGGGAATAAGGAATCCTCTAGTGAAGAGATGACAGAAAGTGTAGCTGTACCGCATGGCGTTCACGAGATCTGTTTGCGTGTGGACGTAGAATTAGAGGCATCCTGCACGTTTAGCTATAGTTGGGATGGGGCGAATTACTTGCCAATTGGCAGGGGTTTCGAAGCTGTCCCCGGCGGTTGGGTAGGTGCCAAGCTTGGATTATTTTGTCTTACCAAAGGTGAAGCTGCAAGCCAAGGGTATGTGGATATCGACTGGTTTCATGTGGTGTAACTAAGACTGGTGGAGGCGTCGAGGATTCCGCATGCTGGTCTTCAATACTTAGGAAGGGAATCGTGCTGGCATGCAAAAATACTTACTTCGATTACTCGGTTTCACTCTTATCCTCGGTGCGCTTCCAACAGTCATCATTGGTATTGCTTCTTACTATATTGCCACACAAGATATCGAAGAAAAGGTTAATGAGGGTAACCTGCAGCTATTGCAGCAAACGCAAATGCGTGTAGAACAAACCTTAAGATCGATGGAATTATCCGCCCTACAGTTCGTCAATTCCTCACTCGTTAAAGGGAGTATGAATGAATCATTGACTGGTGAAGACTTCATACAAGTTCGAGAACTAATGACAGGATTATATAATATGCAGTCCAAAGCCGTCGTTAAGCAAGCCTATCTCATGAATATTGAGAAAGATTGGGCGGTTTCTTTGAATGGGCTGAAGCTAGCAGACAGTATGGACAATAAGAAGGAATTTCTAGCCTATGCGAAGCAACCAGAAAGTATTTTTTGGAATACAAGGGATATAGGGAGTGTTAATACGGCACTTGAGAGTGATACGACATCGGAACTTACTTCTGCCCCTAGCGAAACTATCAGTCTCGTGTACAAAATCCCGCTTGCTCCAAAGACAAATACACCTAAGGGACTGCTCGTCGTACAAATATCGACCTCTGAAATCCATGGCGGGTTGACAGCCAAAAACACACTAGGAAAAAATTATGTCCTAGATAAAACKGGGATGGCTTTCCTATCAACAGCTAGTGACAAAGAAGCTAACAGTGAAATTAATCATATCATTCAGGATCGTGTGAGCAATCAACTGCAAAAGCAAGGCTTTTTCAAAGCGAAAATCGGTGATAAGAACATGGGAGTATCGTATCTTTCCTCTGGGAACAATAGCTGGACCTTTGTAAATGTTGTTTCGATCGAGGAAATTACGAAGGGAAGCAAGAAAATTGCCATATTCACTGCCGGTGTGTGTGGGTTCATCTTACTACTTGTGCTTATCTTTGCTTTCTATGGAAGCCGACGCATGTATACACCGATCCGCAGCCTGCTTGAATTTATGAAGAAGATGGATACCGATGCCAATCCAGAACGTTTGGGTACAGATGAATGGAGTTATATCAAGGAAAGCTTGCAATCTTTATTCGTATCAAGAGGCCGGCTCGAGAAACAAATGCAGGGGCAGTCGGCTCATTTGAAGGAATTTTTTGTGCTGAAGCTATTTACGGGTCAAATCTCCGATAGTGATTTCATGTACCGTTCTAGAATGTATGGGTTTCCGACAGAATGGGATCATCTGGGTGTTCTTACGGTACAAATCGATAATCTTCAGGATACACGTTATCAGGAGCAGGATCGAGAGCTGCTGCTATTCGCTATTAATAACATTGTTGGGGAGCTTCTTCCACAGCAATCTAGGTTTAGTCCCATTCTATTGAATGAATCCCAAGTTACGTTGCTGGCAGTGTCTACGGATCAAACACAGGATCTGAAAACGTATTTCTACCAAACCGCTGAGCTGATTAAATCGACTGTGGAACAGTACCTTCAACTGCAAGTGAGCATTGGTATTAGCGCGTCGTTCGATAAGCTTTCCTATACGGTTAAGGCCTATGGCGAAAGTTTAACGGCGTTGAAATCTCGGATTAGTCTGGGGCCTGATATCATTGTTCATTATGAGGACATGGAGCAGAACGGGAATACGGAAACCGCCGTATATGCGCATMTGAAGGTCGTTGAAGATCAGTTAATTCAGGCGTTGAAGGATGTTCAGTTACCCAAGGCGGTAGACATCTTTAACCAATACTTATCTTCAATTCTGCATAAAGATGGGTTTCTACATGAGCATCATATTTTATTAATGCAGGTGATGGCTCGTATCTTATTAATTGTGCAGGACCGAGGCGTATCTGTGAAAAAGGTATTGGACGGCGATGGGGATATTGAGCGCTTCCTCAAGCTGCAGACGCGCGAGGAAATTTCCTTATGGTTTCAATCGCGGTTATTCGCGCCGGTCGTCCGTATTCTCACCGAAAAGGCGGATACTCAGTTCCTAAATATTGCTGATCGTCTAATGCGAATGATTCATGAACAGTACGATCAGGAAATGACGTTGGAATCGTGTGCATCTGCCCTAAATTTCCATCCTGTTTATTTAAGTCGTGTTTTCAAGAAAGAAATTGGCGTGTCGTTCAGCGATTATTTGTCGGAATACCGCATGAACATGGCGAAAGTGATGCTAGAGACAACGAACCTGAAGATTTCAGAAATCGGGGAGAAATTGCAGTATAAAAATATTAGTGCCTTCATCCGAACCTTCCGCAAAACCTTCGGTATGACACCAGGCAGCTATAGGGAGCTGCTCGATCAGAAGTAGATACCACCTAAGATCATAAAGGCTATCTCATAACGGTTAGATACCGGTCAATGAGGTAGTCTTTTTCCTTTTCCCCGTGTTACATGGAGGTTTCTTACGGCATACGCCAAGTTGTGTGAAAGCTATGTTATACCGTAATTGGCCATAGATAGATGGTTCTCTTCCTAACTTTCAATCAAGTTATCTGCAAGGTATTTCTTTACATAGGGGGATCACACATACTCGAGTCATATCCCATATCGGATGGATAGCAGAAGGAGAGAATTGACATGAAGCTAGATACAGGATTGAAAGCGGCTCCAATCAAAAAAGCGAAAATCAAACAGCGCAAGGCGATATGGATGCAAGATTTTATTCGTGACAAATGGCTTTACTATATGTTGTTGCCTGGCGTCGCGTATTTCATTATTTTCAAATATATTCCGATGTATGGCATCCTAATGGCTTTTCAGGATTACAAGCCTCATTTGGGATATATGGGGAGCCCGTGGGTAGGTTTAAAGCATTTTCATCGTTTCTTTAATGAACCGCAGTTTTGGGGATTATTCCGAAATACGGTATTACTTGCCTTATACAATATTGCTTTCTTTTTCCCCTTACCGATCGTACTTTCCCTAATGATGAATGAGATACGCAGGGAGAAGTTCAAACGGTTTGTGCAAACGTTGGTCTATATCCCCCATTTTGTTTCTTGGGTCGTGGTCGTTGGTATCTTTTACATTCTGCTTACGACAGAGAACGGTATACTCAACGAATTATTGTTTAAGTTGACCGGTGAAAAGATTGCCTTCCTCATGGAGCCAGAATGGTTCCGAACGATGATCGTCACGCAATCGATTTGGAAGGAAGTTGGCTGGGGGACCATCATCTTCTTGGCAGCGCTTGCTGGCGTTGATATGCAATTATATGAAGCTGCAAGAATGGATGGTGCTTCTCGGTGGCGGCAAGTGTGGCACATTACACTGCCAGCGATCAGCTCTACGATTGTGATTCTCTTCATCCTTCGTCTAGGTAACTTTCTCGATGCGGGCTTCGAGCATATCTTCTTGATGCTTGCACCGACAAACCGCGAGGTTGGCGAAGTGTTTGATACGTACGTGTATATGAAAGGCTTGGAGCAAGGGCAGTTCGGATACAGCGCGGCTGTCGGTTTATTCAAGTCTACAGTTGGATTATTTCTTGTTCTAGGCTCTAATTGGCTCGCCAAACGATTTGGGCAAGAGGGCGTCTACTGATCATAGCTCATAAATGGAGGAATGACTGCAATGTCTTATGATAAAACGCTTGGAAACCGCATCTTTGACGCAATTAACTATACGGTGCTGCTCATTGTCGCACTTGTCTGTGTCTTGCCCTTTGTATATGTATTAGCCATTTCGTTTACAAGCCCATCCGAGGTGGCCAAGGGCGGCATCCTCTTATTTCCCAAGGAATGGTCGCTCTCTGCTTATACCTATATTTTATCCACGAATACCTTGATTCGCAGCATGATGGTTTCCATTTATATTACGGTCGTCGGGACGTTTATCAACTTATTATTCACAGCCCTCATGGCCTATCCATTAGCGAAAAAGAAGCTAAGAGGACGACAAACGATTTTACTTGGCGTTCTGATCACCATGTTGTTTAGCGGTGGTATGATTCCCACGTATTTTGTAGTCAAGGACTTGCATCTGACGAATACGTTATGGTCGCTGATGATTCCAAGTGCTATTAGTGCCTTTAATCTTATCGTTTTGAAAAATTTCTTCCAAGAGATTCCGGACGGGTTAGAAGATTCAGCTAAAATTGATGGCTGTACAGACCTCGGTGTCTTGTTCCGAATCGTGCTGCCGCTCTCCATGCCAGCCATGGCTACCTTTGGTTTATTTTATGCGGTGGCGCACTGGAATCAATTCTTCAATGCGATTATTTATATCAATGATAATGCGAAGTGGCCGATTCAAGTGCTCCTAAGAGAGATTATTATGCTGGCTCAAAGCCGGATTGGCGACACGGGATTCGATGAGACGGAAATTCAACCTTTGACGATCCGCATGGCGGTCATTGTATTTGCAACATTGCCAATCTTGATTGTGTATCCGTTCTTGCAAAAGCATTTCACAAAAGGCGTTATGTTAGGCTCGGTTAAAGGTTAGAGCTAGATGCTAGGTGCGATAATACACGATAATTAGCCCTTTTATGAAGAGGAGGAGCGTACACATGTCTACATTTCGTAATCCGATATTGCCTGGTTTTTATCCTGATCCTTCAATTTGTAGGGTTGGGGATGACTATTACATGGTGACGTCTACGTTTGAGTATTACCCAGGGGTTCCAATTTTCCACAGTAAGGACCTTGTTCATTGGCAGCAGTTAGGGCATGTGTTGGATCGTCCCACTCAGCTGAACTTAGACGGAACGCCATGCTCTAGAGGGATTTATGCGCCAACGATTCGCTATGCGAATGGTGTCTTCTATATGATCACGACATTCGTGGTGAGTGCGACAGGCGAGCGCAGGAATTTCTTCGTTACGGCCGACAATCCAGCAGGTCCTTGGTCGGACCCCTTCTGGCTTCAAGGTGCGCCAGGAATAGATCCATCGTTGCTTTTCGATGAAGACGGCAAGGCGTATTACACCGGTAACCGTATGCCGCCTGCTGGGCAGCAGTATCCGAAGCATATGGAAATATGGCTGCAGGAGCTTGATCTGGAGACGAAACAACTCGTCGGTCCAACCTTCAGCTTATGGGATGGCGCATTGAAGGGCATTCATGCGCAGGAAGGGCCGCATTTGTACCGCATCAACGGTTATTACTACTTAATCATCGCAGAGGGTGGAACTGGTCATACACATTCCGTGACAATTGCTCGATCTGAGACATTGACGGGACCTTACGAGGTCGGCAAAACCAATCCCATACTGACGCATCGCCATTTAGGGCAAGCCTACGGGATTGTAAATGTCGGGCATGCGGATATTGTAGAAACGCAAAACGGGGAGTGGTGGATGGTTTGTCTAGCCTCCCGGCCTTATGGAGGGCATTACCGGAATATGGGGCGTGAAACGTTCCTAATTCCATTTATATGGGAAGAAGGATGGCCGGTTGTCAATCCAGGCAAAGGCATCGTGGAATTGGAAATGCGTCGGCCAGATTTACCACAACATCGTTGGTCTTCGAAGCCAGCGTGCGATCACTTCGACACACCTGAGTTGGATCAACGGTGGAGCTTCCTGCGGACACCGCGAGGTGATTTCTGGAGCCTCACGGAGCGGCCCGGGCATCTCAGGTTGCGGCTAAAGCCAGATTCCATCACGAAGTTTGAGAATCCAAGCTTCGTAGGGCGGCGCCAGCAGCATTTCTCATTTGCCGTGCGAACTTCGGTGGCGTTCACGCCGGGAAGCCCTCATGAAGCCGCAGGTTTAGTGCTGCTGCAGAACAATGACTTCCAATTCAGGCTGGAAATCAGCATGAATGAAAGTTCCCAAACGATCCTGCGACTCGTTAGAAGGGAGAATGGCATCGAGACTGTGCTTGCTTCTTGTAAGCTCCATGCCGATCGCGTCTATCTGAAGGTGGAGGCGCTCGAACAGAGCTTGCGCTTTGACTACGCTGAAACAGCGGAAGCTTGGATGCTGTTATGTGATCATGTCGACGCTACCATTTTGAGCGCGGATAAAGCTGGTGGATTTGTTGGCGCATACATAGGCCTGTTTGCGGAGAGTAATGGCGGACAGAGCAAGAACCATGCGGATTTTGATTATTTTGAGTACGTTGAGCTCGATACGAATTGATCTTCAGCCAACAAGTAACGGCTTAAGCTTCATTTAGCGTATAATCATTCATTGGAGGGGTAACTAGAATGAACAGAAGAAAACAGATTGCGACGCTTATGGGAACAGCTTTGTTGACAACGACCGTATTAACAGCTTGTTCGAGTAAGGGAGATACAGGATCGGCAAGCACGATGAAGGTTCCGGACAATACGCCTTTTCCACTTTCACTTGTGGTGAACCAGGTTGGTGAAGTGCCTTCGAAAGACAGTGAAATGGAGAAGTCGATTAGAGCCTATACGAACACTGATCTGCAAATACAATGGATACCTCAGGCTGCCTATGATGAAAAGGTTAATGTCATGATTGCTTCGAATGAGCTGCCTAAGTTGATCAAACTAAACTACAATAACCCGAGTATCATTAGCTCCGTCAAATCAGATTTGTTCTGGGAAATCGGGCCCTATCTCAAAGATTACAAAAACCTGGCTGCTCAAAATCAGCAGTTCTATGACAATATTGCGGTTAACGGTAAGGTGTATGGTGTTCCTTTGTTTCGCGATTTAGGACGGTCTGTTGTTCATTTCCGCAAAGATTGGATGGATGCACTAGGTCTTAAAGCACCGAAAACGTTGGATGACTGGTATAACGTTGCCAAAGGGATGACCACAGGTGACCCTGATAAAAATGGCAAGAACGATACGTACGGACTCATTTTATCCAAAAGATATAATCAAGACGCGGATTCCTTGTTAACTCGAATTACCGTTTCCCAAGGCGGGCCGAACAAATGGCAAGTCGTGGACGGCAGCTTTACACCAGAATTTGTCTCGGAGCCATTCTTCGAAACGATGAAGTTGTTTAAGCGGCTGTACGAAGAGAAGTTGATTAACCAAGACTTTGCAGTAGTCGACGTGACAGAAGTTGATAAACAATATCAATCAGGACGCGGAGGTATCACGATTAGCGGAGGCAATGCGCAGTCTTGGTATGATAAACTCATTAAAGTTGTGCCGACAGCGGTTATTGATGCAGGACCTCTTGAGGGCCCGAACGGCATTAAATTGCCGAGTGAGAGTGGGAACAACGGTTTCTTGGCGATTCCAAAGTCATCCGTTAAGACCGAAGCTGAGATGAAGAAGGTATTAACCTTTGTGGATAAGCTCATGGATCCGACGATGGCAATGCTATTGGTAAAAGGGATTGAAGGAAAGCATTGGGCGGATAAGGGCGAATTTACTGAGCCGCTTGATCGTGATGCGGATGCCAAAGAAGTGAAGCCTTATCGTGATAACTTGCCTCAACGTAGTGAGGCTTACAATATAGCGAAGCCTATGAAACAGCCAGATCTGTTTAATAAGAACAAAAAGATTGGCCTAGAAAATGAGAAGTATATCGTGGTAAACCCAGCGCTTACGCTAGATTCGGCTACGATCTCAGAGAAGGGCAAAGAGCTGGATCAAATGATTACAGATGCCGAAACGAAATTCATTATGGGTAAAATTGATGAAGCGGGCTGGAAGGCTGAGATTCAGAAGTGGCGAACAGCTGGCGGAGACAAAGTGATCCAAGAATTCAAAGAGTCTTATGCAAAAGCGAAAAAGAAATAATGGATTGTAAAAAAGAGCTGTCTCTAGGGTCCCCTAGGGACAGCTCTTTTCCTAATAGCGCTATTTAGTAAAGTGTATAATGCTTAAATGTTCTACACCGCACTCGCAATATGATCCTCAATATACTGCTCAAGCTTAATCCGCACATAAGGCGGCAAGCCGGAAAGCATACAACCATAGCGGAAGCTGCGTCCTTCGGTCACGATGCGAATGACACGACCCGTAATCGGTGGTAATCCAGCTTCTTGAGGGAAGTGGATGACGACGAACATATCCGGCGCAAGCAGCACATTGGTCGTGATCTGCAGTCCGCTTTCGGATAAATCGAAGAGAGTTCCGTCAATATTTTGCCCGGAAAAAGAGCCTTCTTGCTCCCATTGGTAAATGGACAGTTTCAAGTTAATATCCAGCTGAACCCGTGTATTCTTGCGACGTTCGCGACCCGAGAGCGGGGAAGCGGCTTTCACCGGTTCCGTAACAACAGGTGCACTAGGATTAACAACATCTTGTCCCATCCATTCCTCGTAGCACTTAATGACAGCGCTAAGATCTTCTTCACCTAAGCCTTTACTTAGGCCGATCTGGAACAGATTGGTAGCAGACTGCAGCATTKGCGTCGGTAATTGAAACTTACTCGTTATTTCTTGCGCGAGCAGTAAATCTTTCAGCATCAGCTTCAAGGAGAATTGATTGCTGAAATCGCGATCGAGAATTTTATCGCCTTTGAGCTCAACTTGCTTGCTATTGGCTCCGCCTGAGCGGACGATTTCTAAGAATTGACTAGGGTGAATCCCAGCTTTCGTGGCAATTGACAGGCCTTCGGCAAGTCCCGCAAGATTAATCCCGACCATCGTATTGTGAGCGAGCTTGGCATAGGAGCCAGAACCGCTCGGTCCTAGGTAAAGGGCTTTGCTGCCAAGTACGTGGAACAATTCTTGCTGCTCTTCGAATACTTCCTGGCTGCCGCCAACCATGAACGTAAGCGTACCTGCTTCAGCAGCGGGCTTCGTACCTGTAACAGGCGCGTCGAGGAAGTCGACGAAATGTGCTGCGAGCTCTTCCGCGAGCTTTTGACTTGTTTGGGGAGATACGGTGCTGGTGTCAATAATCGTGAGTGCCGGGTGAATACCGCTCAGAATACCTTGCTCACTGTAAAATGTTTCGAGAAGCGCAGCATCATTGCTGAGCATTGTAAATAGGACATCTGAGTTGCGAGCGACTTCCGCAGGCGTGAGGCCAACCTCAGCCCCCATTTGCTCAAGCTCGTCCGCTTTGCCAGCAGTACGATTATACACAGTTACCATAAAACCTTTTTGAATAAGGTTAGCAGCCATGGGCCTACCCATTGTGCCAAGTCCAATAAAGCCGATACGTTTCATGTCCTCACCTCTGACTTCATTTTAGCATGGGAATTAATACCTGTGAATTCCTTTCTCGCTTGCTTTTAGACAAGCAAATAAGTATGCTAGGAAAAGGTGAAAAATAGAGATGGAGGCGAACCTATTGAGTAAAAAATTACAATTTGATTACAGCAAGGCATTATCCTTTCTATCCCAGCATGAGGTCGATTATTTGTCGGCACAAGTGGAGCTAGCCCATGATCAGCTTCATAACAAAACAGGTGCAGGCTCTGATTATTTAGGATGGGTAGATCTTCCTGAGAACTATAATCGTGAAGAGTTTGCCCGCATTCAAGCGTCCGCGAAGCAAATTCAATCGGATTCCGACGTGCTTGTCGTGATCGGTATTGGTGGTTCCTATCTAGGTGCACGTGCTGCGCTAGAAATGTTGTCTCATTCTTTTTATAACATTTTGCCAAAAGATAAACGTAAAACACCTGAGATTTATTTCGTAGGAAATAACATCTCTTCTACATATGTCACGCACTTGCTTCAATTGCTTGAAGGCAAAGATTTCTCCGTGAATGTGATCTCCAAATCCGGTACAACAACTGAGCCAGCGATTGCTTTCCGTATTTTCCGCGAATTATTGGAGAAGAAATACGGTAAGGAAGCCGCTCGCAAGCGTATCTACGCAACAACGGATCAGGAGAAGGGCGCTCTCAAAACTTTGGCAACAGCAGAAGGCTACGAAACTTTCGTTATTCCGGATGATGTTGGTGGACGTTACTCCGTGCTAACAGCGGTTGGTTTATTGCCAATTGCGACTGCTGGCATTGATGTTGAAGCGATCATGAAAGGTGCGGCAGATGCGCAGCAAGAATTCTCGAATCCGAAGCTGAGCGAAAACCAAGCTTACCAATATGCAGCTGTTCGTAACTCCTTGTATCGTAAAGGAAAAACGATTGAAATCCTTGTGAACTATGAGCCATCCTTGCACTTCGTATCGGAGTGGTGGAAGCAATTGTTCGGTGAGAGCGAAGGGAAGGACTACAAAGGGATTTATCCTGCTTCCGTAGACTTCTCAACGGATCTTCACTCCATGGGACAGTTCGTTCAAGATGGTAATCGCATTTTGTTCGAAACGGTTATCCAAGTTGACCAAGTGGCTGATCATATCACAATCGGTACAGATAGCGATGATCTGGATGGTCTGAATTTCCTTAGCGGCAAAACGATGGATTTCGTGAACAAGAAGGCATTCCAAGGCACGATGCTTGCGCACACGGACGGTCAAGTACCGAACCTGATCGTAACATTGCCCGATATGACGCCTTACTCTTTCGGATACATGGTCTATTTCTTTGAAAAAGCATGCGGCATCAGCGGCTATTTGATGGGTGTGAATCCGTTCGATCAACCAGGTGTTGAAGCTTACAAAAAGAACATGTTTGCCCTCTTAGGCAAGCCTGGCTATGAGAAAGAAAAAGCGGAACTTGAAGCTCGTTTGCAGCAGTAATTAGCAACTCACAATAAAAACGATCAATCCTATCGGATAGGTCGTTTTTTTGCACCTTTTTTTCCATTATTTATGTGGTAAATTTTCTTTCTATATTGTCGAAGTCTAATGTTGTGTGTAGAATATAGTGAAACAGTTGTTTCCTTCTACCGAGAAAGGTTGGCTATGCTAGCACATTATCGCACAATCCATTCGTATGGTTCGTCTGAGATTATCATCAAGAAGTCACGTTTCATCGGTCATGCTAAACCCGTAGAGTCAGAAGAAGAAGCAATCCAGTTTATTGAAGCGATCAAGAAAGAACACAGAGCGGCTACGCATAATTGCAGTGCGTATATCATTGGGGAGCGGGATCAAATCCAGAAGCAATCCGATGATGGAGAACCCAGCGGTACCGCAGGGAAGCCGATTCTGGAAGTGATGAAGCATCAAGGGCTCAAGAATACCGTTGTCGTAGTTACTCGTTATTTTGGTGGCATCATGTTAGGTGCTGGCGGACTTATTCGCGCTTATACGGATGGGGCTGTGGCAGGCATAGAAGCAGGAAAGCCGATTTATAAAGTAAATCATCAGCTCGTGCTGATTGAAGTCGATTATACATGGTATGGCAAACTGGAAAACGAACTGAGAAATCAAGGGATGCTGCTAGGGGATATTGGGTTCACGGACAAAGTAACCGTTCCTTGTTATCCTTTAGCGGCTGAAGCGGAAGCATTCATGAATTGGGCAACTGATGTTACACAAGGTCAAAGCTTGATCGTCGCGGGTGAGAACGAATATATCGTTCACGAGAGCTTGCCTGAATAGGCAGGCTCCCAGAAGACCCAACAAATTTCATATGAGCTGAGGATGCGGAGGGATAGGAATGGCTAGGAAAGCAGTCGCGCAAGAGCTTAGCAGAGAACGAATTCTTACAGAGGCGCGGGAATTATTCGCTACTTTCGGCTATCGCGCTTTAACGATGCGAAGCATTGCTAAAGCAATGGGGTACAGTCATGGTGCGTTATATTACCATTTTAATGAAAAAGCTGAGTTATTTTATGCACTAATTAAAGACGATTTTGCCTTACTGCTGCAGCGTCAGCGGGAAATGATTGTTCGTGAGCATGGGTTTAGCGTGAATTTGCTTCAAAAGTTAATGATGGAATTCGTCTGGTTTGGTTTAAGTAATCCGAATCACTACGAAATGATGTTTATGATTAACGAGCCAGAACTACAGCAGTACTCGCGTACCGAACAGGCGCAGTGCTTGGACATGTTTGCCATTGTGATTCGTGAAGTGATGGTAGATCAGCCAGGAGCTGAGAGTCGGAAGTTTACACTTCCGTGGAATTTGTTTATGTCTTTACATGGCTTTATTTCCTATTGTATTCAGTTTAAGCTATCATACGAGGATGCACGTAGATTGGCTGACGAGCATATTCGCCTTATCTGTGTTAGTCTGGATGTCGATTCTGCTGAATTGCAACGTCCGCTAGTCAAAATGGTTGGGCCGAATGCACTTAAATCAATCGTGATATAGAAGAAATAAGGAAGCGAGACGTTCTGTCTTTGCTTCTTTTTTGCATATGAGACAAACTGTATTTTACATTACCTTGTATGTGCTTTAAAATGATGAAAAGACAGCAATGGAAGGATGATTACATTGGATTTGAATACATGGTCGGAAGCGAACGTTGAATTTATGTTTGAAGGTATTACGAGAAAGCTGCGCATGGCAACAGGAGGATCCATTAAAGCCTCCAACGTGAAAGAAGAAATGTACGAGGATTTGAAAGATCTTTATGATATGGTCACGAGCAAGGATCGTTTCAGCATTAGCGAGATTGATGCGATTACAACCGAGCTTGGGAAAATTCGCAAAGCCTAGTAGACTCATACTTATCCTAAAAGCATACCGCCTCACCCCATAAGCCTGCCGCTGTTTCTGACCTTGTGTTGGAGGAGCGGTTTTTTGTTGTGATTTCGCCCCGAACCCCGAACTTGGAACTACGGGGCAGCGTGGGGGTTTGGTGAATTACTCTCGCTCATCGCTCCCCTTCTCAAAAATGCAAAAATACAACCTTTTTCGCTAAATCATGGATGAAATTGGTGAATTCGTGCAAAAAGGCAACCTTTTTAACGTATTTAAGGATAATCTCCTGAAATCACTCCAAATTGATGCCTATTTGCATCAATTTCCGATAAGGGTGGGGAAACCCACTCTAAAAGTGCTCTTTTGCATTTTTGACCACAATAGAAAGTATAAGTTTTCGGATCCCGAAAACATCTTTCTATTTGGCGATAAAACCATATATAGGGACCTTTGGTCGGAGACCAAAGTCTCTCAGCTTTAACGCGATCGCACATCTTTGAATAGCCTCGATAGAGGTTTTCTCACAGGGTTAGAGGACTTGAAGACTTAAGAGTACTCAGAAAATCAACAACCTTAATCCATCGGGCACTACATTCATAGCTTCCACTCACTCCCTTGCTACTCATTACTTCACATTCTCCTACTACTCCACATTACTTCACATTCTCCTATTACCTCACATTACCTCACATTTTCCTACTACCTCACACTACTTCACATTCTCCTATTACCTCACACTACTTCATATTCTCCTACTACCTCACATAACTCCACATTTTCCCACATTCGTCTATTTATCCTCACTACTCTCCAATTACCCTTCAACTACTCTCCTTACCCTCCTGTCCCGATCCCCCTTGGCGGCCGCAAGACATCCTGATCGTGTGAATAACTGGATTTTCTGCATCTAATTCAAGCTAAATTTTCGATTTTTGGGAAATAAATGGATTTTCTCCTATTAATTTCAGCAGATTTCATCAAAACTGATCATTCTGAGCACAATTAGCTGTAGGAAATCCAGTTAAACGCCAACAATGCTAGATTTCTCCGGATTTAGCTGTAGAAAATCCATTTAATCAATCAGCGCAATCCCAGCAATCCCAGCATGAGCCCCACACTAGCAGCTACTTACCTGATTTCTACGTTTCGCGATGCTAGTGACCGCCAAATGCTAGATACTGCAGTTAAATCCCATCAATCGGCACTCGGAATTCATCAATCGCCAATCGCCAATCGTTACATTGCATGAAATGTCCAGGCGGATACTCGAATTCACACTCGCTCATCAGCGTAAAGTTAAGCTTGCGACACACAGCATTCGATGCTGGATTGTGAATCGAGGGGAAAGCATGCATCCACTGAAATTTGGCCTC
Organism: Paenibacillus sp. 01T442; assembly: GCF_056398345.1. Lineage (NCBI taxonomy): Bacteria > Bacillati > Bacillota > Bacilli > Caryophanales > Paenibacillaceae > Paenibacillus > Paenibacillus sp. 01T442. The sequence continues at coordinate 207,320 of NZ_JBFTPF010000003.1, read as the reverse complement.
TGATCTCGCATGGGAAATAGCTGCCTGTAAGGCGCTACTGGCTAGCCCGCGACCTTGAAAGCCGGGTAGCACACTCCAACCGACTTCGTAAACATGTTCTCCTTGCCAATGGCTGTCCCAGTAGCCAATACTACCCACGGCTTCACGATCAGGCAGTAGTACGATGCTAAACATGTGCCCCTTGCCTTTGCCGCTAATTTCCAGATACCGTTTATGACGAATTGCCAGCTGCTCCTCTGTTTCCGGACCACCCAGGTGCTCCATCATCTCAGGAGCATTAATCAGCCGCAGAAGTTCAAGATCCGATTCGGACCAAGGAACGATACTAACCTTTGACACTTTCTCAGACATTTTCTCACTCCTCATATAATTAGTAATCTCGCAATGAGCTATAGCTGTTTCTATCATCTTATTGGAACATACGTTCTATGACAAGACATCATCCATTTTCCCATACATAAAATCCCTCTACTAAGGACAAAATAGGTAGAAATTGGAACATAAGGAGAACGTGACATTGACGCAACATGGAGAGGCTTCCGCCGCAACTTTACCGCAATTCCCCAAGTCATTCTGGCTTGATTCTGTTGACAAGCTCCCTCAGTTTCCCCCACTAACAACCGATCTGAAGACCGATGTCGTCGTCATTGGCGCAGGTATTACTGGAATCACAACCGCGTATGTGCTCGCCAAGCGAGGCGTTAAGGTTGTTGTTCTGAATGCCGGTCCAATCCTAGAAGGAACGACGGGACACACGACCGCCAAAATTACAACGCAGCATGGACTGATATATCATGAGTTTCTTTCCCATTTTGGAGAGGAGAAGACTCGTCTTTATTATGAGGCCAATCAAGAAGCGCTGACGCTCATCAAACAAACGATTGCTGATCTAAACATCGACTGTCAGCTTACAGATGAAGATGCTTATCTCTATACGAGTGATGATGATTATTTAAACCAACTACAGGACGAATACATGGCATATGGGCAGCTGCAAATCGGTGGCGATTATCTGGAATCCACGCCTCTGCCTTTCGCGACGAAAGCAGCCATCCGACTACAGGGGCAAGCTAGGTTCAATCCTGTGCCTTACCTGATCAGACTCCTTCAGGAGATTACGAAGCTGGGTGGTCAAATTTATGAGGGAACAACCGTCGTAGGTGCGACCCAAGAGCAGCCATCCCTTGTCAAAACAAAGCAAGGGCATCAAGTTACATGCAATTATGTTGTCACAGCCTCCCACTATCCGTTCAACGACATCAAGGGCGCGTATTTCACTCGTCTGCATGCGGAGAAGTCGTATGTCATTGCAGCACGCACGGAGAAAGCTTACCCTGGGGGGATGTACATCAACGTAGAGCAGCCAACTCGTTCTCTTCGTGCTGTCACCATCAATGGGGAACCTGCGGTTCTTATCGGCGGTGAGGGTCATAAGACAGGGCAAGGTCTATGTACGCATCAGTATTATGAAAATCTTCAGAAGTTCGGCGAGGAGATGTTCGGTCTTCAGGAGATTTTGTATCGTTGGTCGGCTCAAGATGTGTTCACACTGGATAAAATGCCCTATATCGGACAGCAGTTTTCCGATGCTCCTAACCTCCTCATGGCGACTGGCTTTCGCAAATGGGGAATGACGACCAGCATGGTAGCGGCGTTGCTGAATACGAAGATTATTCTAGGGGAGAAGAGCCCCTACGAAGAAGTGTTTACACCGCATCGTTTCCATGCCGATCCCAGCATCAAAACATTTGTCATGCAGAATGCCAACGTGGCCAAAGAGTTTGTTGCTGGCAAGTTTGATTTGCTGCATAAGCACCCTGAAGAACTGTCGCCTGATGAAGGGGCTGTCGTTAGTGTGAAGGGGAAGAGAGCTGGTGCTTACAGAGAGCCGAATGGCGAACTGCACATTGTTGATACGACTTGTACCCATTTGGGGTGTGAAGTCGATTGGAATGACGCGGAGCGTACATGGGACTGTCCGTGTCACGGTTCCAGATATTCGTTCCAAGGTGATGTCATTGAAGGACCAGCCAAAAAGGCATTGACCAAGCTTACTGTAGAGACATGAGCGTATTTTTGCTAAAAATGGACAGCTATCCATGCGATATTACCCCATAAGCCATACACTGTAGAGCAATGTATCTCTGCTCACGTGAAGGAGGTGGACGTTCGTGGCATCCAGAATTCGTAAAGACGAAGTGCGTAAATTGATCGGGAAAGAAATTGTGGCTCTTAAGAAAGATGGTACACAAGTAACGGGTAAATTGGTGCGGATCAGCGGTAACACGTTGATGGTTTCTCCACAAAACGGAAAAAAAGTGCAAGTAAAAGCGATTATTCCGTTGGTTTTATTTGACCTGTTAGCGATTGGCACTACACCTTTTGGCTTTGGTGGGTTTGGCGGTGGCTTTGGTGGAGGCTTTGGCCCTGGCTTTGGTGGGTTTGGCGGTGGCTTTGGCCCTGGCTTTGGCGGCTTCGGTGGTCCAGGACTCTGGTTCTGATCATCGCGCTCGAAAAAGACTCTTTCCTTCTGGGAAGAGTCTTTTCTCATTGGGAGAAGCATCTACGAAAGGCCGCACCATTTCCCTGCTCACTGAATAGGCTAAGATACAGGTTTACGGCGGGGTCCCGTGCATGAGGGAGCAGCCCTAGAACCAATCGCGGATAGGGAGTGAGCAGCATGCCGAGTTCCATCGTGTTTAACATGATCAATATTAATAATCAGAATACGAATGCAACGATCGGGATTGGTGAAAATGCACAATCCAGCTGGGATTCCCATAGCAAAAACAATTACGGCACCGGTGAATTCATCGGTAATTCGATCGCCTGTAACTTCGTCAATACCATCTTTGATAATGACTTTATTGATGCGCCAATTAATGATCAGGACTTTAAACCAGCCATAACGAATCAAGTTTAAATGAAGGGTGGGTTGTAAGCGATGCTGAATCTACCCGGACCGTTAGACCCGCCATTGATTCAATTTGATTCGATTCATGTCAATTCGATCGCCGATGCTTCTGGCATATTCATTGGTACGAACGCACAAGTAAATTGGTCAACGAGCGGTAAAATCAATAGTGGCCTTGGTGAAGTGAGTGGTGAACATAACGTGGTGTGGAACAATATAAACACCGTGTACGATAACGATATCATTGATGCACCCTATACCAAGGGTGATTTGATCATTGGCCGTGTTTGAAAAATAAAGCTCCGCGGGCAGCCTTACTCGGCCGTTTGCGGAGCTTTCGTCGTTGCGTCTGTTGGAGGTGGAGAGGCAGCTGCTGTGGTGAAGCCCGATGCTTGTGCTTGCACAGTTATCATCTCTTGCAGCCATTCGGGCGTATCGTTATCGCCGACATTGAGCATGTCAAGGAAGTCGGAATCGTTCAGCATCGAACGGGTACCGAMCAACTGATTATGGTCGCCTTCGACGGCGCCAAAGCCTTGAACTGTTTTTTGATTACTTTGAAAATCAGTGGGCCAATTATTTCCCATATTGATGCAGGATGCACTTTCCACGGAGCCAATCCGGATCGAACCGATGATAAAGGTTGGAGACATGAATGATGACACGGTCAATCACCTCATCTTTATACTTTTGACGACTGGGGAGGGGTATAGCGGTAGCCGGTTGAGGTTCGCTCAGGGCCTGGACCCTCTTGTTCGGGCGACGATTTCGAGAGATCGTCTGACGCGCGCTCCTGTCGCGGTTCTTTGGTGACTTGAGAACGCTGGAATGCCTTATCCACGGCCTCATCCTGCGCTTTCCCATTCGGTTTAGCACCGAAATTGTTGCCCAAATTCAACGAACCGCTAAGCTCCTTAATGTCGAGATGATCGAGTCGAAATGTTAAGTTTTCGAGAACAGGCTGATGGAGGTGCAGATTATCGATATGAATGCGCGGGTGTTTAGCAGAGAGGTCGGCTAACTGTTCTTCCAATTTTCGAAGCCGCTGTTCCAATAAGTGAACGGTTTGTGTGTGTACGGAAGACGGCAAAGCTTCTGTTCGCATAACTGATGGCGGTTTGGGTGTGGCGTTAGAAGGTCCGGTTGGAGGCGGCGACTTTTTCTTTTTTTGAAACCACATAGGTTAGGTCAGCTCTTTCGTGTATTCGGTTTAACATCAAACGTATCATTATCCAGGACCGTATGCTTCCCGCCCAACACAACATTACGTTTACCATTTATGGCCCCAAGCCCTTGATTCGTCTTGACAGAATGTCTTCTGCCGCTGATCCGATTACTGCCCTTATTAACGCTAGAGTTCTCCGTTATGTCATCAATATGAATGGATTGAAATTGGATCCGAACCATGGTCATTCCCTCCAAATCCTCTAATTTTAGCTTCTCCCTCCCATGTATATGGGGACAAACGCAGAATCATTTCTTTTTTTGCAAAACAAAAAGATCACCGTAGCTCCTCCTTCATAAAAGGGAGTCGGCAATCTTTCTTCAACCGTTGTCTCAAGTAAACTGTATGGGAATAACCTTCTCGCCACCMTCCGGAGCAAGCGGAATACGAATGATAAGCAAACCGTTATGATACTGTGCTCGCATCTGATCGGTCAAAGCTCTGCCAGGCAAGCGAATCGCTCGCTCAAATGTGCCAAAATAGCGCTCAGACAGTCGCATTTGCTCATCACTGACCTGATAAGGACGAACGAGCATTCCTCTGATTAAGAGGGACTGGTCGCGGAAGGATAGCTGGATGTTCTCAGGGGATGACAATCCTGGAACCTCAGCGACCACAACGAGTTCCTGCGGCGTTTCATACATATCAACTCGGGGTCCGGTTAGCGGAATAATACTGGCAATATCCTGCCAGAACTCGGGGCCTAACACATCGCCGGCTTGCGCCGATAGTCCCTTCCAATCGGGTTTTGACGAACGATTGCCTGGAGGATTCATCTGCCATCATCACCTGACTTCACCATTAAAAGTAGAGCTGCAAGCAGCTTGCTACTAGTTTATGTGGGGATGCGTCGGATTATGGCTGGCATCTACATGCGGGACATGCTTATTGCCCAGGAGGCCGCTGATTCGCCATCTGCTGCTGTGCCATGCGTACGAGTTCTCGTACCATCGCGCCGCCGATTGGGCCGCCGACTCGGCCTGCGTCTTCTGAGCTGAGTTGCCCATTATAGCCTTGCTGCAAGGGGACACCAAGTGTGCGGGCAACCTCGTATTTGACAAGATCGGGTCGTTCTGGATTAACGGCATAGCCTTGATTTTGCATAACGTGGGCCTTGAGAAGCCCTAAGCCATGTTCGGATCCGGGCACCATAGCCCGGTTTCTTCTTCTTCGTGACATCGTCTATCACCTCTTAGGTGTTAGGATGCCCTGCCTCATTTCGAATCATGAGTACGAAAGCTGAAATATTTATGCCCGACATAATTGCCAATCGTGTACAAGCCATTCCCTACCAGGATGGCACCGTTATGGAGCCAGTTCGTGCTGGCATTTGGGAGATAAGAACTGAGCGCTTCGGCAAGCAGCCAGCTGATCCCATAAGAAAATCCGTAACAGACGAGTATGATCAGTCCGAACTTCCACCAACTGCTGCCGATGCTGGCTTTGGAGCGAAAGGTAAACGTACGGTTCAGCAGATAACTCACTACCGCACCAATCGTATTGCCGCCAAAGGTCGATAGCCAGTAATTCAGATCTAGTAGGTTATAAAGTGCAAAACTGGCGGATAGACCCACCAGCGTATTCAACACACCAACGAGTAAGAAACGCGCAAAGCTGCCTGTTAGCAAGGATTTGAGTGAAGTGGAGGTCATTCCAATTACCGCCTTGCAGAGGCAGGTTGACTCGCCTGCGAAGTGAGGGTTGCCTGCTCTTGAGCTTGCTCGGTTAAATCCTTTTCGATAACGAAAAGCGGGCGCTGCTTCACTTCTTTATATATTTTACCTATGTATTCGCCGATCAAACCAATCGCAAGTAGCTGTACACCACCGATGAACCAGACAGAGAGAATAAGAGAAGTCCAACCCGTAACGTTCTCCCCAAGTAATTTGCCTACAATCGCATAAATAGCCGCAACTACACTAAGTGCGAAGAGCAGAAAGCCCATCACCGTAACCAAACGAATGGGAGTTACACTGAAAGATGTGATGCCATCGAAGGCAAAAGCGAGCATTTTGCGCAGCGGATATTTGGATTCACCAGCAAATCGTTCCTTCCGGTCATAATAGACCTGTGTAGAGGGAAATCCTAGCAGAGGGACTAATCCTCGGAGGAATAAATTAACCTCTTGAAACTTCTCCAAATTATCGAGCGTACGCTTGCTCATTAAGCGGAAGTCCGCATGATTGTATTGAATTTTTACACCTAACGAAGTCATGAGTTTATAAAAKCCTTGCGCTGTAGCTCGCTTGAAAAAAGTATCAGATGAACGATCCTGACGGATACCGTAGACAATATCGTAGCCTTCATGGAATTTAACAAGAAATTCACGAATGACAGATGTATCGTCCTGCAGATCCGCATCGATGGAAACGACACAGTCGGAATACGCTTTCGCTTTCAGAAGTCCAGCGAGTAAGGCGCTTTGATGACCGGCATTTTTGGCCAGCTTAAGCCCAGTAATGAATGGATTGGAAAGGTGGAATCGCTCGATTAGCGACCATGTTGCATCTTTACTGCCATCATCAACAAATAATACCGTACTGCCCTGGGCAACCAATTGATCTGTAATGAGAGAATCTAATACTTCACTGAGTTGAAAAACAGTTTCGGGGAGGACTTCTTCTTCATTATAACAAGGGACCACAATGGTCAAAATCGGTTTAGACACAGTACCTCGTCTCCGTCCTAAGTAGGGAATAGATGAAATTCAGGCTTAAGCTTTTATTATAGCTAAAAGGACTAAAAAAAGTAAGCGGCCGGAACGGAATCACCGTCCCAGCCGCTGTCATGCAATTTATATTACCAACCAAACCCGAATGTACTAAGAACGATAACCAAGAGGACATATAGTACGAGGACTACAGCAGTGCTTGAATAACCTACGCCGCCAGTTCCGCAACCACAACTCATGTCAATCCCTCCCTTCACAAAATTACTATATGTCATCTGACTAGAAGGTGTATGGATGAATGACCCGATTGCGGAATAAATAATTGGGCAACGTGTCCATTTTGTGGGACTGGTAGGGGATGAGCACCTAAAGTAGGGAGGAGGCAATCAGACGCATGCGTTACGAGGAGCGTCAACCGGATGAGACATTGCAGCGTTATATTAAGTGTTATTGGTATTTGGAGCGGGATTACAGCGCGGCAGAGGAGGAGGAGACGCTGTGGCCAGATGGCTGCCAAGAGTTGATCTTTCATTATGGAGCTAATTTTTCTATAGGTGAGCAAGTGTTGCCAAGAGCATTTTTTGTCGGAGCCCTTTCACGTTATCATCCACTTACCGCAGAAGGTCCCGTTCGTATATTCGGCGTGCGATTGCTGCCATGGGGTTTGCGGGCTTTCAAAGAGATGGATCATCGTACGTTGATCGATAAGTTTCTGCCTCTCGCTGATTTGTTTCCCGAACATGAACTTCCTGAGTTGGTTCCGCAGTTGGCAGAGGCAGATTTGGACGAAGGCATCGCTTTGCTGACAGCTTATCTTTATCGTCATTTCCAACCAGAAACCAAGCATGCCGCGATGATTAATATATTGTCCAAACTATATCGAACACCGATGGAGCAGGATGTTCCCATCAGCGTCATCGAGAGTGGATACTCTCAGCGGCATTTTGAACGGATTTGTTCAGAGCTCGTTGGCATGTCACCCAAGCGATTAAATGCCGTATCCCGTTTTAACTTGGCTAGGCTCCAAATTTTCTTCAACCCAACGATTGATATCGCGAGCTGTATGGGCCAGTTCGGCTATCATGATTACGCGCACTTTTCCAAGGAATTTAAGAGGTGTCTCGGCGTTACACCGACGGCGTATAAGAAGTGGTTGTTGGGGCTTGGGGTGGTGCGTTAGTGGTTATTGAGTGACAGCTGATACATATCGACACAGCGGACACAAGCGACGCAATCGATACTGTAGACACACCAGACACAGACACAGAGGACACAGCGGACACAAGCGACGCAATCGATACAGTAGACACACCAGACACAGAGGACACAGCGGATATAAGCGACGCAATCGATACAGTAGATCAAGCGACACGGCTTCGGAACGGCAACCCGACAGAATCGAGCAACCCGACACCTCCGCCCCCCTCGATCCATCTGACTTTGCAGAAACTCTTGCCTTCAGGTGGTTGCTTAGGTAAATAACTGGAATTTCTCCATCTAATTGAGGAGTATTTGGGCGAATTTGTGAAGTAGCTGTATTTTCTCCAGTTAATATTGGCCATTTCCTTCGACAGGAGAGAAATAGGTGGAATTAACTGGATTTTTTCCATTTAAATACCAAAAACTTTGAATAGTGTCGAAAATAGCTGGAGTTTTTACAGTTAAAGTTGCAGGGAGGGGGGGGAGAGGTGGGATTGCTAAAGAGTGACAAGACTGACAAGAGTGAAGTACCACGAATTATGATAAGGTTTCCCACTTCGCCCACATTTCCCTAGGGTTCAACTCGTAAACTTCACTTTCCCGAAACATAAACTGGTGCATAATCAATTCGCGGCGCAAGGTAGCGAAATCTGGATGATAGTTTTTGAGGAAGAGGTTAAGCTCTTTTTCGGCGTAGGAGCGGCCTTTTTCTAGTTCAGTGACAAGATGCTCCAAGACAATCAGTTTTTTCTTGAGCTGTGCTGGTATATGTTTGAGCTTGCCATCGAGCGTAAAAAAGTTCCGTAAAACAGACTTCTGAAGATTTAAATTTTTGTCTTCCGTTTCCATGGATGCGGGAGCCTCCTTTTTATTTTTGAAAATCAAATCAGCAGTTGCTTGACCGTTGCTACGAATGAAGGCGTCGTTCAAGGTGAAATAAATCGTGTTTTTGTCACGGCGTTCATGAATCAAGTTGGCTTCGCGAAGTTTTGAGGCATGATGGGTAATGGTCGCGGGAGTAACGCTCAGCTTCTCAGCGAGAGTTTGCCCATTCGTTTCGCCGTCCGCCAACAAAATAAGCATACGAATACGCGTAGCATCCGACATGGCTTTGTGATAAGTGATGATTTTATCTAATTGCATAGACGAGAAACAACTCCTAGTAATCTAATTAGATATTAATCTAATTAGATAATAATTAAATTAGTTTGGCATGTCAAGCGTAAAAGTTTCCTTCTAGACAGGGGTCATGTAAAATACAAGTATGGAAGTCAAAGCTTAAAGGGGAAGAATGATGCGAATTCTCGTCATGACAGCAGTCGTCCCTGAACGAGATGCCATACAGCGGGGTCTTGGTCAGGATAGCAGATTTGAATATGCTTTAGCCGGCGTGGGGCTAGCCGCAGCGGCGGTGAATGGTGCCCTTGAGCTTGCTAAAGCCGATTATGACTTATTGATTATCGCTGGTATTGCAGGTGGTTTCGTCGGCCAAGCGGACATTGGCTCGCTTGTTATTGCGAGCGAAATCATCGCCGCCGATCTTGGCGTGGAGCTGCTGGATGGCTTCAGCAGCTTGGACGAGCTGGGCTTCGGCACAACGCGCATCAGCGCGAATGCCGAACTTGCCCAGCGTGTGACGGCGGCGCTGCAAGCCGCCGGTTTGCAGGCGCAAGCGGCGCCGGTACTGACGGTGGCCACGGCCACCGGAACAGCGGCAACCGCCGCTGCGCTGGCTGCGCGCGTGCCTGGCGCTGCCGCCGAAGCCATGGAAGGCTTCGGCATAGCGACAGCTGCGCAGCAGCGCGGGGTGCCTGTGTTGGAGATCCGCGCGATCTCCAACGCGGTCGGACCGCGAGACCGAGACGCCTGGCGGATCGGTGATGCCTTGAAAGCTTTAGAAGCAGCAGGTTCAGTCTTAGCGGAGGTGCTTTAAAATGAAAATAGCGTTCTCACCTTGTCCAAACGATACCTTTGTTTTTCATGCCTGGGCGCATGATTTAATCCCAGGCGCACCAGAACTCGATGTCCTCTACGCGGACATCGATATAACGAACCGTCTGGCTGCCGAAGGCACAGGCCCCGACGTGCTCAAAATCTCCTACGCAGCACTCCCATGGGTGCTGCAGGATTACGCCCTGCTGCCCTGCGGCGGCGCCTTGGGCAGAGGCTGCGGCCCGCTTGTGCTGACGCAGCCAAACGGCAATGCCACCCCGGACCCGGCTGCCCTTAGCGGCCGCCGAGTAGCCGTGCCAAGCGAACGCTCGACGGCGTACTTACTGTTCCGCCTATGGGCAGAACAGAACGTGCCTGGCGGCGTTGGCGAAATCGTGGTCATGCCGTTTCACGAGATCATGCCCGCCGTGCGGGACGGCCTCATCGATGCCGGCCTCGTTATTCATGAAGCGCGGTTTACTTACCCGTCGTACGGGTTAGCGCTTCTAACAGATTTGGGCAGCTGGTGGGAGCAAGACACCGGGCTGCCAATCCCACTGGGCGCCATCATCGCTCGGCGTACCATGGATTTGAAGGCGCTCGCGGGCTGGGCTCGCGCCTCCGTTGAGTACGCGTGGGCGCATCCGGAAGCTTCGCGCGACTATGTCATGCAGCACGCGCAAGAGATGGATCCGCAGGTCGCGCAGCAGCACATCGACCTGTACGTCAATGAGTTCACTGCTGATCTCGGCGATAGCGGCTATGGCGCTGTCTTAACCTTGCTCCAGCGGGCAGCGGAGACAGGTCTTGTGCCGCAGATGGATTATGCGGCTTTATTGAAATAGCACGGGTATGGAACTAGGCTGTCTTCCTCGTAGTTGAATCTACTTGGATAGACAGCCTTTTTGTGTTCTTTTTATACTCACGTAGCTCCGCGCAATACTCCTCATTTACATTTTTTTACACCCTCAAATATAAAGTAAAGTTAAAGTAGATTTGTAGTCATCGAGCAATCATAATTGGCGTATGCAAGAACACTTAGGTTATGAKGTGAATGATTTAGAATGCGAACGAAGCTATTTTTATCCTTACGGGGCAAGTTCATTATTTTATTTGCTCTGCTCATTACGGTTCCCTTCTTTATTAGCGGGTGGATTACCTACTATCAATATATCTCGAATGTTGAAGAGGATTCCCGCCGATATACGCGCCAAATTATTGAGCAGGTCCACATTAATCTTGATCGATATATGAAGGACATGGATCGCATTACGATGGCGCCTTATTATAACCAAAACGTAATGAATATTCTGAGAAAACACCCAAGGCAAAGTAACTCCGTATTTGTGACTTCCGATGAATACAGCAAGATGAATTTGATGATTTCTTCACTCACCTTTGATCGAAGTGAGATAAGGAGCATCTTAATTTTTGCCCTTGACGGGAACTTGTTTAGCAACCTGGAGACTACCGTTGATCGATACTGGGAAGCTTCAAGCAACCCGTGGATGGCAGATGTTCAGAAGGGGGACGGTTCAATTGTTATATTGCCGCCTCACGACGCAGGCTACTATTTGGATGGCACAGAAAGGGTCATTTCCATTGCACGTGTTGTTAGAGAAATTTCCACCAATGAATATTTGGGGATCGTGAAGGTTGATCTGACTGAGATGGGCTTCAAAAGCTTGTTAGATTCCACGAATTATAACGGCAAGAGTCAAATTTATATTTCGGATCGTAATGGTGTTGTGATCTTCCCGATTGATGGGGTGGATATGGATAGTTCATTGAGCTGGAAGGAAATTAACAACAGCAAAGAACAAATTTCGGCAAAGGTAAGTTCTGAATTTACGGGTATGCAAGTGACGGGCTTTATTCCGAAGAGTGAGGTAACCGCGGGAGCTCGCAAGCTAGTGAGGTCTACGATTATCGTTTCGGTTATTTCGATGCTAGTTGCTTACCTCCTAGCAGTTGTAGCTTCAAGCCGATTAGTGAAGCCTATTAGACATCTTCAGAAGAAAATGAAGAAGGTGCAGATGGGTGATTTCGGGGAACGAGCTGAAGTCGCCTCCCATGATGAAATTGGCCATCTTACAGGCGGCTTTAACATGATGGTGACAGAAATCGAGCGCCTGATTAAAGAGGTGTATGAAAGCAAGCTTCGTGAAAAGGATGCCCAGCTATCGACGCTCGAGAGTCAAATTAATCCCCATTTCATCTACAATACGCTGGAATCGATCAACCTGATGGCTCTGGAGTCGAATCATCCTAAGCTATCAAGTGTTGTCGTCAGTTTAGGCAGGCTGCTGCGATTTACGGTAGATAAGGATGAGCGCCTTGTCTATCTGAAGGACGAGCTGCTATTCGTGGAATCCTATATTCAGATTCAGTCGTATCGATTAGGTGGACAGCTTCAGATGGAGTTTGATGTCGACATGGGGCATGAGGAGTATCTCGTTCCCAAATTAATGCTTCAGCCTTTGATCGAAAATGTCATTGAGCATGCCATGGAAGAGGACCCTGTCATCGTCCGAATCGCCACATATGTAGAAGAGGATCACTTTGTCATCACTGTTTCAGACGATGGTAAGGGGATTAGCGAGGAAAGAATGAGGCAGGTAGAAGCTCATATCTACAAGGAAAGCAACGAACACGGCGCTAGGGATGGCTTCGGATTCAAGAAGAAAGGCTTCGCACTGCGAAATGTTCACTGGCGAATCCGACTATTGTTCGGACCGAACTATGGGTTATTTCTAGATAAGAGCAATAAGCAAGGCACTCATTTTATTGTGAAAATTCCATTGCAGTGGGAAGGGGAATGACAAGTGCTTCGAATTTTATTAGTTGAGGATGAGATTAATCTTCGGAATGGTTTCCGTCATTTACTTGAGCATATCATAGGCGGGGTTCAGGTGGTTGGGGGAATGTCCAATGGCCTGGAAGCGATTGAATGGCTGAAGACAAATACGACAGATGCCGTCATTACGGATATCCGTATGAAGGAAATGAACGGGATTGAGATGATGCGGAGGCTTAGTGACCAATACCCTGAACTGCCAGTTGTCATCGTTAGCGGGTACAGTGATTTTGAATATGCAAGGGACGCACTAAGGTATCATGCTGCTGATTATTTATTGAAGCCTGTAGACAAGGCCGAACTAGCCATTGTTATAGATCGATTAAAGAAGGAGCTTCTCAAAAATAATCCCCTGCAAGCCGAAATTGCCTCTTCTGCAAAGGAAGGGCAAGAGGAGCGGCAAATCATAAGAAAGGTTAAGGAGCTTATCGATAGTCATCTAGATCAGAACATCTCACTGCAATACTTGGCTGATCAGGTTTTCTTGAACCATAGATATTTGTCCGCATTGTTTAAGTCGGAAACGGGACAGAACCTATCGGAATACTTGACGCAGCGCCGAATAGAGAAGGCCAAGCAGCTATTAAAGACGACACATATGAAGGTTCAAGACATCGGAAGAATGTCGGGATATCCCAATGGTAAGTATTTCATGTCTTTATTTAAGCAGGTCGTTGGGTTGACGCCATCAGAATTTCGAGACCAATAGGAGTACGAATATTCATGCAGATTTTAAAACCAATATCGATACAATTCGAACCTATTCTGAATTTTAGGCCATAAAAGAGCGGGTTCATTTTCTTTATAATAAAGTTTGTAAACGTTTCACTGAAGCGGTTACATAATACAAATTAAAGGGGAACCCGAATATGAATAAAAAGTTTAGCTTACTTATGGGMACGCTGCTAGTCACAACGTCAGTAGTAACTGCCTGCGGTACCAAAACAGATACGCCGGCAGCAACCGGAGCTACAACAGTGCCAAGTTCGTCAACAGAGGTGAAGGCGCAGAAGCCTGTTACACTGAAATTCAGCATATGGGGAAACGACACGCACAAGAAAATGTATGAGGATATGATTGCCAAATACAAGGAGAAAAACCCGAACATCAGCGTGGAGATTACGATCATTCYTTTTGCTGACTACCAGCAGAAGCTATCGATCATGCAAGCATCAAATTCAGCTCCAGATGTCGCATGGCTCGCAGAACGTATGATTCCGCAATTCATTCAGGGCGGTCAGCTTCTTGAAGTAACGTCCTTGAAAGCGGATACGGCGTATAAATTTGATGAGGTATATCCGACAACGCTTGAATTGTTAACCAAAGACAGTAAAATCTATGGCATTCCATTTTCTACACCTACATCGATGATCTACTACAACAAAACGATGTTCAAAGCAAAAGGACTGGCAACGCCAACTGAACTGTATAAGCAAGGGAAATGGAACTATGAGGAGTTCCTCAAAGCGGCAAAGACATTAGCTGACCCTGGAAAGGGTGTATATGGAACGAATTTTGTGCGCAATGGCTGGACCAACTGGCCGGATGCCCTGCAAACCGTATTTAATTCATACGGCGCCGAACTGTTAAGTAAAGATGGTTCGAAGTTTACTTTGAACTCCAAAGAGGGCGAGCAGGCGCTTCAGTTGTATTCGGATATGATCTTCAAGGATAAAGTGCATCCGAAGCCAGGGGATCAAACGACGTTCGACACGGGGAAAATTGCCATGCAAAAGGAATTGTTCAGCTATATGGGTAAAGCTAAGGCGATCAAAGACTTCGAGTGGGATATTGCTCCATTGCCTCAAGGGCCTAAAGGTGCGGGCACTACAATGGGATATGCTGGCGTTGTTGTTATGAAGGATAGTAAATTCCCGAAAGAAGCAACAGACTTCTTAAAATATATTACGAATAATGAGAATATGAACATTACAAGCCAATATTTCGTGCCAAGCCGCAAATCGATTTTGGAATCGGAGTCATTCCTGAAGCAAGGGCCATCACCTGAGAGTGTGAAGCTTGCCGTCATCGATCAAATGGTAGGGGCTACTACGCTGCCAGCTCACAAAAATTGGCAGCAAATTGATACCAAGATGCAAACGATTCTTGATTTGCTCTATGCGCAGTCGGGCTCGGTGAAGGATGTATTGACCAAAGCCGAAAGTGAAGTAAGCCCGTTGCTTAAATAAAGAAGCGTCACGGTAGTTGAGAAGCTTAGAGTAGAAGGAGGGTCTGACCGCGAGTTATAGCCTAATACTGGCTAGATGACTGAGCATGAGTCAGATCCCTTTTACTCGAAGCTTCTTGCGCTGCTGTGGATTTCGTGTGCTTTTTGATCGAATAACTTACAGAGAACGGAGAGAAACAACATGGATTCCGCAGGTGCGAAATTGACCCCATCCCTGCAGACAGGGCAACCCGTTTCCATCAGGAAACGTGCCAAGAGCCGCCTTGCTTCAAGTGGGGCATGGTATGCATACTTATTTATTTCTCCGATGGTACTCGGATATATCATCTTCTTATTGGTTCCAATTGTGGCTGCATTTGGCATGAGCTTCACCAATTACTCTCTCCTTCACGATACGGAGTATGTAGGGTTGGATAACTACGAGAAAGCATTTCTGAACGACCCTTTATTTTGGAAGACGGTATGGAACACATTGTACTTTTCGGCTGGGCTCATTCCCTTGAATTTGATGCTCGCGCTTGGTTTAGCACTTCTGTTAAATAGAAAAATACCAGGAATCAGCCTGTTTCGAACCGCTATATTTACGCCGGTAGTGACTTCGATTGTCGTATGGGCGATTGTGTGGAAATACATTTTTGCAACGGATGCTGGCTTGATCAATCAAATACTGCTGTTATTTAACATACAGGGACCCGCATGGCTTTACAATTTTGGCTTGGCGATGCCAGTAGTTATCGTAGTCAGCGTATTGAAGAATGTAGGTCTGAATATGGTGATTTTTCTTGCTGCTTTGCAGGAGGTTCCCAAAATGTACTACGAAGCTGCCAAGATTGACGGAGCCTCGCGCATGAGAACCTTCTGGAATATCACCTTCCCGATGATCTCACCAGCGTTTTTCCTAGCGCTTATCCTAACCTTAATCGGTTCGCTGAAGGTATTCTCCCAAATCCAAGTCATGACGGACGGTGGTCCGGGGACTAGTACCTATGTGCTTGTGTACTATATTTATCAGCAGGCGTTTAAGCAATTTGAATTCGGTTACGCATCTTCAATCGCTTTCATTTTGTTTTTCCTAGTGCTGATCTTGACCATCGTGCAATGGAATATGAGAAAAAGGTGGGTGCATCATGAACAATAACCAACAGGGTATACTTCGAAACCTGCCTATTTATACAGTGCTTTCTCTTATATCACTCGTTATCTTGTTTCCATTCCTATGGATGATCACGACTTCACTTAAGGATCCGACAAAAATATTTCTGTTTCCACCGCAATGGATTCCTGATCCCATTTCCTGGTCCAATTTTAAGCAAGTATTCGTCAAACAGCCCGAGTTTCCTCTTTACTTCTTCAATAGCGCTTATATAGCCATAGTGGTTACCATAGCTACTTGCTTGTTTGCGGCACTGGCTGGGTATGCGTTTGGCAAGATGAATTTTCGTTTCAAAAATATCATCTTCCTCATCCTGCTGACCGGTATGATGATTCCGACGGAGGTGACGGCGATTCCGATGTTCGTGTGGATGTCTAAGCTGCATCTGACCGACACACACTTCCCGTTAATTGTTCCTTCTGTATTAGGTGCAGGCGGAATATTCGGCGTATTTTTACTTCGCCAATTTTTCATCATGGTACCAGATGAGCTGGAGGAAGCGGCGAAAATTGATGGCTGCACACCATGGACAACGTTCTGGCGTATCATGCTGCCGCTTTCTACGCCGGCGTTATCTACGCTCGCTATTTTTACATTTCTTCACAGCTGGGATAACTATTTCGATCCGCTGATCTACATTAGCGATAATAAATTATTTACTTTACCTGTTGGACTCAAGTTATTCACGGATACGGCAGGGACGGATTGGCACTTATTGATGGCAGCCTCCGTTATGGCGACTGTCCCCCTATTGCTTGTTTTCTTTATCGCCCAGAAGCGATTTATCGAAGGTGTAGCTTTGACTGGTTTGAAATAAGTAGAGAAGACAATCTACAATTAAAAAGGAGCAAGACTGATGCTAAAAAAAGTGATAGCCAGTTTTATATGTTTTATCATGGTGCTGAGCATTGTAGTCGTTGTTAACCCTAAACCTGCGTCCGCTTTAGCGGGTTTTCCAATTTTCAAATACCAGGGGCAAGTCTTGGATCCGCTGAAATTAAAGTATAATCCTACAGACGAGATTATATTTCCGCAGGTTATTAACGCGAGGGATCACATCGCGAATCCGTTAGGCAATYATTATTTGTACTATGCTCCTCACGATGCGCCAGGAGGGATTAATCTGGCTTACTCCGATTCCTTGAACGGGCCATGGACGGAATACGAGGCTAATCCGTTAATTTCCAATGTTTGGTCTCCTCATTACAGTGTGTCGCATGTGTCTTCACCATATATGATATGGAATGATGAAGCTCAGAAATATTACATGTATTACCATGGGGAAAATACGACGACAAGGATTGCCTCGACATTAGACGGCATCAACTTTACGTATGAGAGAAAAGCGCTTGGCACTAGTGATTTTGTCGGCTTGATGGAAACCTCATATGCCAAGGTGTTCAAGTACACGATTCCCTCCAAAAATAATACTTACATCATGCTGCTGATGGGTAATACCACAGCGAATAAAAGAAACATTTATCTGGCATGGTCGAATGATGGTCTCAACTGGACAACACAAAAGAATCCATTGATTACTTCCAATGCATCTGAAGGAACCAACTTGTCCGGTCCCACTTATTTTCCATGGAATGGCAAGCATTATGTAGTTTACCATGCGTCTTCGGGCAATGTGCATATTACCGAGGTTGGTGCTAATTTTGACCTAGAGAATCATCTGGGCGTATTGCATGACTCTGATGACGTGATTGACCGGGGACGAACAGCCTCGGCTAACTTTGTATATGACGGCGAAGACTTATACATGTTCTATGAGCAGGGCGACCGATTAGGCGGCGTGCTTGCCTATGCCAAGATGGACCCGAATGCAGTTGAGCCTATAGACGAGATACCTCCACTGCCGCCAGGCCCATTCAAATATTTTAATGACGATATGAATAAGTATTCACGAGGCTGGTCCAAATTGGTCAATGGCCCTGGTTCCGTAACGCAGGACAGCGGGAATGTGAAAATTATAGACGCGAGCACCGGTTTTTCAACGTATTTACTGAAATCCGATTTCACACCTATGGTGGGAGCCTTCACTGTAGAGTATAGAGCCAAGGTAAATGCGGCAAACACCTTAAACGAATTTACAATCAGAAGTGGAAATTATCAGATTGGACTTTATTTAAAGTATGGCGCACAAGGTACGGCACAAAATAAAGCAAGCAGCCCAACAAAGACAACGACTTTGGATACAACCGTGTATCATGATTACAGAGTAGTTGTCCACGCTAATTATACCTATGACTTATACATTGACGGTCAATTAGCCTGGGCTGGAGCAGCCAGTTTAGGTACCGGCGGCAATGTGATGAAAATTGGCGGAGACACGTCTCCGATCGCTGATATTACATTGGACCATGTCAAAATGGGCAGTGGAGAAATCATTCCAGGAACAGCGGTTATTAATGCGGTATCACCCGTGGACGTGAATACGTATGTCAACGTTGCTCCAACATTGCCTTCAACCGTTTCTGTTACGTATAGTGACGAGTCGGTCGAAACGCTGCCAGTTACGTGGGACAGCCTAACACCTGTTCAATATGCGGCGGAAGGTACCTTTACTTTACAAGGAACTGTAGCGGGGACAGCCATACGAGCGGAGGCGCATATCACAGTAGGAGCTAGTCCGGCTGCTATTGTCAGCTTCGAGCCTAAGTTGGTTACGACCGCTGTAGGAGCAGCGCCAGTATTGCCTACTCATGTGACTGCCGTGTATGATAATCAGTCTCAAAAATCACACCCTGTCATCTGGGATACTGTGGCACCATCGCAATATGCGCAGGCAGGAAGCTTTGTTGTGTATGGTTCAGTAGAGGGGACAGATGTGAGAGCGGTGGCTCAAGTCACTGTTAATCCTAACCCAGTGATTGTTAGTATCAATCCGATTGGAGTGTTAACAACGAAAGGCATAGCTCCAGAGCTTCCTACAGTAGTAACAGCCGTGTATGATGATCAATCTACTTCATCGCAGTCCGTTACATGGGATCTCGTGGAGGATTCCCAGTATGCTGGGGCAGGCTCGTTTGTCGTAAATGGGGATGTCGCAGGCACAAGCATTCGTGCAGTAGCGAATATTACGGTAACGGAAATTCCGGCTGTTATTTTAGCAATTGAGCCTGTTGCCGTAAGCACGACAACTGGGATAGCGCCGATATTACCGACGGTTGTAACGGCTGTATATGATAATCAGCTAACCTCACAGCTTCAGGTTGTTTGGGACAACATCGCTCCAACGCTTTATGCACAAGTAGGTGCCTTTGTAGTTCATGGATCAGTATCCGAAACTGCGCTGCAAGCGACTGCGAATATAACGGTGACAGCCAGTAAAGACAATGGGGAAAACACGGATGATGGCACGGACGATACGTCTAATGGATCGGGTAGCGGCGGCGGTATCATAACTGTACCTGTCAAAGAAGAGCCCAAGGATCCGAATACATCTACAGTTACCATCCAAGATCTAGACATGGTTAACGCCATTGGGGGAGCTACGAACGGAACGATAAGCTTAAGTGTTTCAGCAGAGTCGACAACGAAGAAGCTTGTCATACAAGTTCCTGTTGCGTTGCTGAACAAAGCGGATGCCAGCCAAGTGAAACAGATCGCATTCCATGCAGGGACCTCTAAGGTCATCCTACCTATTCAAGCATTAAAGCAACAGGCAGGGACAGATGCGAAGAATATTCAGGTTGTCGTAACGAATGTTGAACAGGGAGTGCTTTCAGAACAGGTAAGGCAGTCCATTGGGAGCGGCAGTGTATTCCAATTTGACTTGCAAGTGGATGGAAAGTCGATTAAGGATTTGAGTGCCGAGGTTGCCCGCATAGCTCTTAATTACAAGCTGAAACCGGGAGAATCTCCAGAGAAAGTAATCGTAAGCTATGTGAACGCATCAGGGAAGTTAGAGGTACTTGTGAATGGGGCATACAATGCAGCTACAGGACAAGTGGAGTTCTCAACTGCAGCGTTTGGCAACTATGCTGTATTCTACAAGGATGTTACTTTCCAAGACATCAGTGAAGTATCTTGGGCGCAAGCAAGTATTGACGCATTGGCAGCGAGAGAAATAATCCGTGGTGTGAGTGAAACGAGCTTTGTACCGAATAGCCCGGTTACAAGAGCAGAATTTGTGACACTGCTAATGAGAGCCTTCAGCTTCGATCATGAACAAGCTACGTCAAACACCTTCTCAGACATTGATCAGGAAGATTGGTACTACAGCTCTACTGCGACAGCTAGGCAGCTTGGTATCATAAGTGGCAGAGAAGACGGAAGCTTTGGTGCAGGGGATGAGATATCCAGACAAGATATGGCGGTTATGGCTTATCGCACCTTACTGGCGCTAAACGCAAGTATCCAGACGAATGCTGGCTCCAAGGTCTTTGACGATTGGGCTGAAATCTCGGATTATGCGGTAGAAGCAGTCAGCACCATGCAAAAAGCAGGTATCCTTGAAGGAAGTGATGGCAGCTTTATGCCGAACGACAACACGACAAGAGCGCAAGCGGCTGTGATCATTTACCGTTTATTGAATAAGTTAAAATAATAGAACGATCGACAACTAAAAAGGACTGCCGCTAAAGCTTCGAATTCACGAGCCTTGGCGGCAGTCCTATATGGATTTGAATCCATGTTGTGTATTCCGATTTAAAAACTTGGGAAAGGATGCTAATTCCAACCCTACCCGATCACATTCACCAGCCGACCCTCTGCAAAACTCTGCGCATTACTGCTCGCAACAGCCATCAACCTCGCTCTAGCTTCCTTCGTTGCCCATGCGATATGCGGCGTAATGATCACATTTTGCGCATGCAGCAAGGGATTATCTGGCTTTGGCGGTTCAACCGTTAGTACATCGAGTCCAGCGCCTGCTAGGCGGCCTTCATTCAGCGCCCGAGCCACATCCGCCTCGTTAAGCAATCCACCTCTGGCCGTATTAATCAGAATGGCCGACGGTTTCATCATAGCAATCCGTTCCGCATTGATCAGCTCATTCGTTGCAGGTGTCAATGGACAATGCAGACTAATCACATCAGCACGCTGCAGCAGCTCCTCAAGCGATACCCATTCAATGCCTTCCACGGGTTGTGGCACAGTGCGGCCACTGCCTGTTGCAATGACCTTCATGCCCATCGCCGATGCCATAAGCGCTGTTTGCTTGCCGATCTGACCGAGACCAATCAGTCCCATCGTTTGACCGCTTAACTCTACGAGAGGAGAGACACTATAGCTGAAATCAACCGACCCAGCCCAATCTCCTTGAAGCACACTGTCACTATGGCGCTGCACCCGATGGCAGAATTCCAAGACGAGTGCAAAAACCAACTGAGCAACCGAATGCGTGCTATACGCAGGAACATTGGTCACTACAACACCGCGCTCTTTCGCGGCTTGGACATCCACAATATTGTAGCCAGTCGCCAAAACACCCACATATTTCAGTGTAGGCAGCTGCTCCAGCGTTTGTGCGGAGAGAGGTGTTTTGTTCGTTAGCACCATGTCAGCATGTGCGGCGCGTTCTACAATTTCGGACTCAGCGGTACGTTCATAGACCGTCAACTCGCCAAGCGCTTGTAAACCACTCCAGTCCAAATCGCCTGGATTTAACGTATAACCGTCAAGTACAACAATGTTCATGACTCTACTCCTTTAGTCGGTTTGCTTAGAGTACTCCCAAACTATTTTCTACTTCTTCACACCAGGCTCTTTAAAAGGGTTCAAAAACACCTTCGGTATATGCGTCTCGAAACGCATTAACTTGCCTGTCGTCGGGTGCAAAAAGGCTAGCACTCGCGCATGCAAACCAAGTCGATTGATCTCCTTCGATTTGGAGCCATACTTTTTATCCCCAGCAACGGGGTGCCCGATATCCTGCATATGAACGCGAATCTGGTTTTTGCGCCCCGTCTCCAAATTCACCTCAAGCAGAGAGAAGCTCTTGTTCGCTTGCAGCGTTTTGTAATGCGTGACCGCATGCTGTCCGTCGTTGGGGTACGGTGTGGAGAACATTTTGAGCGATTTCGCGTGTTCTTTGAGCCAGGAAGAAATCGTTCCCTCTGGCTTGCGCACCATGCCTTCCACTAGCGCAACGTACGTMCGCTCCTTGACGCTCTCTTGCCACGTGTTTTGCAGGTGCTGCTGCGCCTGTTCATTTTTGGCAAACATCATCACACCAGATGTGTCCCGATCTAGCCGATGAACGACAAAAATCCGCGCCTTCGGGTCATGATTCCGCACATGCGCCGTAAGTTGGCGATACGCCGTAATTTGATTTTCCTGCGTATCCGTTGCAATGGATAGAAGTCCTGCATCCTTTTGAATGACAATGACATCGTTATCTTCATGCAAAATCGTCATGCCAGCGAGCGGAATATCCTCGACGACTTTATCCTTGTTGATCGTGACCGTCATCTCTGGCTGCAAGGGGTAATTATAAGCCGTTACCGCTTTGCCATTCACGGCGACTTGTCCACGAGCGAGGATAGCTTTGACCGCATTTCGGCCCAGACTCGATAGCTTTTCCAACAAAAAAGGTAGAAGCTCTATAGGTTCTTTCACCGTATACTGGCGAGTGCTCGACTCCTGACCACCCTTAACTGCGCCTGCTTGCAACGAGTGGGTTTGCGCTTTCTGAGTACCGAACTTGGGTTTATGGCTGGGGCTTCCTTTTGGACGTGAACCTTGTTTCTTTTGCATCTTAAAATACCTCCTAGTACGATGGCTTACCTTCCGGTCAGATCATTCGACCTCCAATATACCACGTTCGTAAAAGCAAATGAAATGATCTACAGCTTCTGAATCGTACTCCCTGTGAAAAAATCCCCCTGCAGCCGCACATGCTCAAAAGGTAAATGCGGATTGGCAATCCGCCATAGCATGCGATCTGCTGCGCGATAGCCAGCCTCTCGAATCGGCAGCTGAGGGCGAGAACAGAGCGGCAGCGTGTCGCTTTGCTCATTCAAGAGGGCAACCAGCGAGCATTGCTGCGGCACATTAACCCCTAATCGGCGAAGCGTGTGATACACAGGCGCAGCTTCTTCATCAATGCCACAAATGACTGCCGTTGGCTGACGCAGCTGATACTTGCTCTCAAAATCCTGCAGCCACTTCTCCGAACCATCCCGCTCTACCGCGTGCTCACTCGGATCCACCGTCAAGCCCGCCTCTTTCATCGCTTCGGCAAAAGCCTGCCACCGAATAACGAATCCGCGTTGATCCTTCGTATCACCTACATAAAGGATGTTCCTGTGGCCCATTCGCACCAACCTTCGCACCGCCTGATAAACAGCCTCGTACACATCCCAAATGACACTGTCGACCCTAGACTCCGGCGGCGGAAAGTTCAACAAAATCCGCGGCAGCTGCAGCTCTAACAGTTTTTGCTCCAAGAGATCCCAATTCATCCTTGGTGCGATAAACACCCCCTCCGCATATAACAAACCTTCTTCTTCAGCCCATTCATCAAATTGCGAGGGTTTCAATTTAGGTGGCATAAGCAGCGGTTGAACCGTGTGGCCAAACTCCATGAAGCGTTCATGTAATCCTTGCAGCAACAAGCGATTGAAGTTCAAAGATTGCTTGTTCTGGACGAGCACGAACCTGCGTTGTACAACGGGATAAGGTGAGATGAGATCTTGCTGAAGTGTTTGTTTCTGATCTTTGGTCATGTAGCCCAGCTCGCGTGCGAGTTTGAAAACTTCACTTCGTGTCTGCTCTGACATGCCAGGCAGTCCGCGCAGCGCTTTGGATACCGTTTGTATCGTTAAACCGAGCTGTGCGGCCAAATCGTGGAGTGTAATACGTTTACGCATATGTCTGAGATGCTCCTTTTCTGCTACCTTCTGTACCTCTAATTTTAAACTAAATTTAAACTAAAAAGAAGGTTAATTTTAAACTACACTAAGAGAGAAGTAAGGCATGGAAGATACATCAGAGTACCAAATAATTAACTTAAGGGAGCGAGTCAGATGATCAAACAGATAGAAGCAGATGTGGTTGTAGTAGGTGGAGGACCAGCGGGTGTCAATGCGGCGATTGCAGCAGGGAGAAGCGGAGCCAAAACCGTTTTAATAGAGAAATACGGCTTTATTGGCGGCATGTCGACGGCAGCGCTTGTGTATCCTTGGATGACGTTTCATACAACGGATGGCAAACAAGTCATTGCAGGGCTCGCGCAAGAAATTATTGACCGCCTCATGGCGATGAACGCATCTCCGGGACATCTTCGGGATACCGTTGGTTTCGTGAATACGATCACACCTTATCACCCTGAAATATATAAAGTTCTTGCTGTCGATATGCTCAAAGAAGCGGGAGTTAAGCTGCTTTTCCATAGCTTTGTCGATCATGTGGAAACCGTGGACAATCGCATTCAATCCGTACAGTTGACGTCCAAATCTGGCCGAATTGATGTAAGTGGCAAAGTGTTTATCGATACAACAGGTGACGCTGATCTTGCGTATCTGTCTGGTGCCCCGTGCCTCAAAGGGCGTGACGGCGATAAAGCAACACAGCCAATGACGATGAAATTCAGAATGCGCGGAGTAAATCTGCCTGCCGTGAAACAATACATGATTGACCACCCAGATGAGTTTTATAAAAAGACGCCTTTCTCCGAGCTCGCTGATCTCCCTCTTTCTGGTGTACTCGGCTATTTCAAACACTGGAAGGAAGCGAATCTTCCGATTAATCGCGATCAAGTGCTGTTCTTCACAGGTCCTGAGGACGACGAAGTACTGGTCAATACTACGCGTGTGCAGGGGCTGGATGGCACCAATGTGGAGGATTTGACAGAGGCCGAGGAGCTTGGTCGCAAACAGGTGTTGATGGTTGCTGAATTTATGCGCAATAACTTGCCAGGCTTCGAAAAAGCCTCCATCTCCAACGTTGGCGCACAAATTGGTATTCGTGAAACGCGCCGGATCGATGGTCAATATGCGCTGCAAGTGGATGATGTTGTGCAGGGCCGTCATTTTGATGACGTGATCGCACGCAGCGGCTATCCGATCGACATCCACGATCCATCCGGTAAAGGTGTAACTGCAGCTTGGGTCAAAGGGGACGGTGCCTACGACATCCCGTACCGCTGCCTGCTGCCGCAAAAAATCGAAAACCTGCTCACCGCAGGTCGCTGCATCTCCACCACGCATGAAGCGCTGGCGACTACACGCCTTACGCCAAGTTGCATGGCCACGGGCCAAGCCGCAGGCTCCGCAGCTGGGCTCGCTGTGAAGCACGGCGTTCTTCCAGCGGAGATTAACGTCGCTGAGCTGCAAGCCGTCCTTGAGCAGGATGGAGCTTTGCTGAAGTAGTATTGGGTGTCGAGGTGTCACGGATAAATTTAACGTGAAAAAGTACAGTTAATTTCCTGCATATTTAGCTTGAATCTACTTTAAATGGAAAACCTCCAGCTATTTTTCGGGTTCCTAGCACATTTGCGGGAAATCCCCGAAATTAACGGGAGGTTTTCCATTTATTTTACATTTTCAAGATGAAATCGCGGAATTAGCTGTAGATTTTCCAGTTAATCCTGTGTCAGGAAGGTATGGAGGTTAGGCACCCGAATACGCCCCCTCAAATCAGGGAACACTAGCACGTACATATCCTACGTGTTAGAGAGGCGATAACCTATGCTTTTATACCAGTTAACGCAATGGTTCGAAGAACGCACCAGCCTACAACAAGCACTGCAACGTGAACCGGCAGAATCGGCCGGCGAAATCAGTCAGAAAATCCAAGAGGTCGAGCAGCAGCTTTACTCACATGCTGAACGCTGGAAAAACGCTATCGAAGAAGCCTCCTACCTGCAATTCCCTTATGAAGTCCCACATTTAGACGACGACATGATTCTTTAATTGTCCTAGGTTTGCCCTAAATGGCTTCTTTAATGATTTGTTATATTTGCATAATCGCCACTAAAGTCGTCCCGCATGGGAGGGCTTACCTTTGTATTTCCGCGGTTTTCGTGTAGAATTAGAGGGCACGATAACCCAGAATAGAACGAGGTTTTTCCATATGAACGTACTTTTATCCACATTGAACGCCAAATTCATTCATACCTCCTTGGCTTTACGCTATCTCAAAGCGTTCTGCGAGAAGGATTTTGATGTTGAAATAACCGAATATACGATTAAAGATCCCGTTATGAATGTGGTCTCTGACATCTATCAGAAGGCGCCAGATGTGCTGGGCTTTTCCTGCTACATATGGAATATCGAAGAGACGATCAACATTATCAAAATGATCAAAAAAATCCGTCCCGAACTCATCATCGTCCTTGGTGGACCTGAGGTTTCTTATGACACGGATTACTGGATGGAGCGCATCCCTGAGGTGGATTTCATCGTGATGGGCGAAGGGGAAGAGACCTTCCACCAGCTGCTGACAGAGATCTCGACAACACGCAAATACCACTTCGTCTACGGCGTTGCCTACCGCAAGGAGCAAGAAGTGATCCTGATGCCGGGCAGACCGAAGTTGAAGCTGGATGATATCCCGTCACCACATCGCTTCAAGGAAGATCTCCCGAGCTTAGCGAATCGTGTTGTCTACTTCGAGACGAGCCGTGGTTGTCCGTTTTCCTGCCAATTCTGCCTATCGAGTATCGAGGTGGGTGTGCGGTATTTTGACATGGAGCGGACCAAGGCGGATCTGCTGTACTTGATTGATTCGGGCGCAAAGCTGATCAAATTCGTGGATCGAACGTTTAATATTAAACGGGATTATGCGATGGAAATCTTTGAATTCCTTATTCAAAATCACCGTGGCACGGTGTTCCAATTCGAGATTACGGCAGACATTATGCGTCCTGAAGTGCTTGATTATTTGGCTGAAAATGCTCCTCCGGGTACGTTCCGTTTCGAGATCGGCGTGCAATCGACGAATGACACGACGAATGACCTCGTGCAGCGGAGACAGAATTTCTTCAAGCTGAGCCGTACCGTGTCTAAGGTGAAAAACAGTCTCAAAATTGATCAGCATCTCGATCTGATTGCCGGACTGCCGGAAGAAGATTATAACTCGTTCCGTAAAACGTTTAACGACGTTTTCGAGCTAGGACCAGAAGAGTTGCAACTTGGCTTCCTCAAGATGCTGCGTGGCACAGGCATGCGTAAAGATGCCCATAAATATGGCTATAAGTATATGGATCACGCACCTTACGAGATTCTCGGCAACGACATCCTGCCATTCACCGACTTGATTCGCATCAAGCGCGTGGAGGATGTGCTCGAGAAGTATTGGAACGCTCACCGGATGGATCATACGGTGAAACATCTCATCGCGAATGAGTTCCCATCCGCATTCGATTTCTTCCAAGAATTCGGCGACTTCTGGGAAGGCCGCGGCTGGCAGAAGATCGGGCATCAGCTCGAGGATCTGTTCACTCGCTTAC
This sequence comes from Paenibacillus sp. 01T442, assembly GCF_056398345.1. Taxonomy (NCBI): domain Bacteria; kingdom Bacillati; phylum Bacillota; class Bacilli; order Caryophanales; family Paenibacillaceae; genus Paenibacillus; species Paenibacillus sp. 01T442. The sequence goes on along the minus strand of NZ_JBFTPF010000003.1, from coordinate 179,779 downwards.
GCGAGTTCCTGCTGCATCGCGGCACTACGAACATGCACATCATCGAAGGCTTGATGAAGCTTGACTACTTCCTCGGCCATAAATATAAGCCGCGCAAAATCTGGTGGGACTTCACCTTGGAGAAGTCCGAACAGAATGCGTACCTCAAGCTGCTTGCGGAGCAGCCTGAGCTCGTCAGCGGAGACTTCCACAGCCTCCGCATCAATGAGAAAGACCTCCACAAGCATGCCATGCTTGAGGTCTTGCCGTTCGCTTTGCAGACGTATCTGCAAAGCGGCCACATCGACGAAAGCAGCAAGGAGCTGCTTGTCGTTCACTTCCCGCCGGATGCGCAGAAGCCGGCGTCCTACTACACGATGCCGTTGCAACAGCTGGCAACGATCTAACCATCCATGCCCCTTCACGCCTAGCGTGAGGGGGATTTTTTTCGTGGGAAACGATTGAACACCCGCCCATATGGGTAATCTAGGGTAGTTAAAGCAGTTTGAGACTGAGAGGAGAGCTAACTATGATCGAAACGAAAAAAACACAACTCGAAGAGCAAATCATTCAAGTGCTGAACGCCAATCAGGTGTGCTCCTTTGCGACGATTGACGGTAACAAGCCGAAGGTGCGTTATATGGCTTTGTTTCACGATGGGTTGGAGATTTATCTAACGACGAGTAAGAAAACAGATAAAGTTGAAGAACTCCAAGAGAATCCCCATGTGCATATTCTTGTGGGATATGACGGGAAGTCTACGCCGAACATTTTGCAAATCCAAGCTACGGCTAAGATCTCTTCGGACAATGCGCTTCGCGAGAAGCTGTGGAACGATGATATGAAGGAATGGTTTGAGGGGCCGCACGATCCTAACTATGTCGTGATGGACATTTCTCCGTCCTATATTGAGTATTCGAGCAAGGGTTCTGAGCCCCAAGTTTGGACGAAATAACGCCTTCTCGTAGCCTACTGAACATTTCCCTAAAAAATCCATTGACCACAGGCAAGGTTCAGTGATAAGATTATAAAAATTTACCTATGGATCAATCAAAGGAGAGACTTTGAGCTGCGCTCAAAAATCCCTATATTTAGGAGGAAATGTAAAGTGGCTACGTATTATATGGAACCATCGCGTACGTTTAGTGAGTTTCTGTTGATTCCTAATCTAACGACGAAGGATTGTACACCGGCAAATGTTAAGCTGAAGACTCCGTTAGTCAAGTTTAATAAGGGTGAGGAGCCAGCCATCTCCCTGAATATCCCGTTTTCTTCTGCTGTCATGCAAGCCGTATCCGATGATGGAATGGCTATTGCATTGGCGCGTAGTGGCGGGATTTCGTTCATTTTTGGCTCTCAGTCAATTGAAGAGCAAGCACTGATGGTGCGCAAGGTAAAAGGGTACAAGGCTGGTTTCGTCGTGAGTCGCTCCAACCTGAAACCTGGGCAGTCACTTAGTGATGTGCTAGCTTTGAAAGAAGAGACAGGGCACTCAACCGTTGCGATCACCGATGATGGCACAGCGAATGGAAAATTGCTGGGGATCGTAACCGGCCGTGACTACCGCAAGAGCCGCGATCCGCTAGATCGTAAAATTTCGGAATTCATGACACCTTTCGAGAAATTAATTTACGGTACATCCGGTATTTCGCTTTCGGAAGCGAACAACCTAATCTGGGATCATAAGCTGAACTGCTTACCGATTGTGGATGACAATGGGAATCTGGATACGCTCGTTTTCCGCAAAGATTATGATGAGCACAAAGAGAACCCAATGGAACTGCTTGATAAGAATAAGAGTTACATTGTCGGCGCTGGGATCAATACGAAGGATTATACGGAGAGAGTTCCTGCGCTTGTTGAAGCGGGTGTAGATATTCTCGTGATCGATTCCTCAGACGGTTACAGCGAATGGCAGCATGAGACTGTGCAGTATGTGAAACAGAATTTTGATGTGAAAATTGGTGCCGGTAACGTTGTTGATCGTGAAGGATTCCGGTATCTTGTAGAGTCAGGTGCTGACTTTATTAAAGTGGGTATCGGCGGCGGTTCCATCTGTATTACCCGGGAACAAAAGGGTATTGGCCGCGGTCAAGCTTCCTCTGTGATGGAGGTTGTTGAAGCGAGAGATGAATACTTCAGAGAAACAGGTACGTATATCCCGATCTGTTCCGATGGTGGTATCGTACATGACTACCACGTGACCCTTGCTTTGGCGATGGGTGCTGACTTCGTTATGCTGGGCAGATATTTTGCTCGTTTCGATGAGAGCCCGACAAGAAAACTTAAAGTGGGTAACAACTTCGTGAAAGAATACTGGGGCGAAGGCTCCAATCGTGCCCGTAACTGGCAGCGTTATGATACAGGCGGCAAAAGCAAGCTTTTGTTCGAAGAAGGCGTGGATTCCTACGTTCCTTATGCGGGAAGTCTGCAAGAGAACTTGGACAAGACGCTCKGTAAAATCAAATCTACCATGTGCAACTGTGGTTCCTTAACGCTGGACGAGCTGAAAGCTAATGCGAGAATTGCTCTCGTATCCGCAACCAGCCTAGTTGAAGGCGGAGCACATGACGTCATCCTCAAAGAAAGCAGCCTTTCGGAAGAAGGTTAGCAGCGATAAATAAAAAGCTCTCTGACAGTGCCCGTCAACCACGGCTGCTATCAGAGAGCTTTTTTCATTTTAGCTTACGAAATTTATGGTAAGTAGCTGCGAATCACTGTCATGTTGCCCTCAAGTGAGTAGTTGCCCAGATCAGCTGGAAGCAAGAAACAATCACCAGGCTTTGTCGCAATTTGACCATCTGACCATTGCAGTGTCCCGTTGCCATCCGCGATGACAAGAATAACGAAGCTGTCTGGCGTAGTTGTGAGCTCCCATTGCGGTCCTACAAGACCTTTTTCCACGGTGAAAAAAGGAGAGGACGCGAGCGTCAGCCAAGTTCCGGCTTCCGCCAAATCCGTCTTCATACGCGTGGAGCCTGATCCTTCATACGCGATGACATTGAGGGAATCCTCGATGTGCAGCTCACGCATTTTGCCATCTAAGCCTGGACGGTTGTAATCATACAAACGGTACGTTGTGTCCGAGTTTTGTTGAATTTCTGCTACGAGCACACCCGCACCTAACGCGTGAACGGTACCAGCAGGTATGTAGAAGGAGTCTCCGGCTTCGACAGGAACTTCTTGTAAGCAATCCATAATGCGGTTCTCCGCAATCGCTTCTGCAAGACTTTCCCGTGTTACGCCTTCTTTCATGCCATATATAATTTTGGCGCCTGGCTTAGCATCGAGAATATACCACATTTCTGTTTTGCCAAGTTCACCAGCCGCGAGGTTCTCGTAATGATCATTGGGATGAACTTGTACGGATAGATCGTCTTCACAATCCAGCAGTTTAATCAATAGTGGAAAACGGCCATTTTTCTCGGAAAATCCTTTTGAGCCGAACAGCGTTTTGCCGTATTTCTCACGAATTTCGTCCAGACCTAAGCCAGCTAATTCGCCGTTGATAACTTTCGTCGTTCCGTTTGGGTGATCGCCGATCATCCAGCCTTCACCGATCGCGCCTTCTGGCAGCACAAAGCCGAATCGTTCGAGGGTTCTGCCTCCCCAAACACGTTCTTTCATTTCAGGTTGAAATTGCAGCGGGTATGATTTCAAAACAATCCCTACTTTCTCCTAGTCTATTCTAGCAATCTGTCATTTATTCCACTCTAGCATTATATCATGCGACTACCGTTTTTCTAGAGCCAAGAGATACGGCGCGGAGGCGCTGCGATTGGCAAATTGATACCGCAGCACTTGAAACGCTGCGAGCGGCAAGCTCTCCGCCCAGCGTTCGACTGCTGCGGCTTCTTCAGACCCGCCATCGTGCCCGCTGTACAGTACGATGGTCACAATTCCGCCTTTGCGCAGCAGGCGGAGGGCAGCTTCAAGAGCAGGAATCGTCGATGCCTGCTCTGTGATAATGGCTGTATCGGCTCCCGGCAGGTAGCCGAGGTTGAAGGTGACCGCGGCTACCTTGCCGTGGCGGTCTTGCGGCACCGCCGCTTCCATGAGCGCATGGCTGCATAAGCTCATGGTTACTCGGGCGTCTGGCAGCTCTCTCGCCAGACGCTGCTGCGTTTGATCCAGCGCAGCCTGCTGGATATCGAAGCCGTAGACGCTGCCGCGAGCGCCTACGAGCTTCGCCATGAACAAGGCGTCTACGCCAGTGCCAAGCGTGGCATCAATAACGGTATCACCAGGCCCGACACGTTGTCCGATTAGTTGGTGTACATAACTCAGAACTGAAACAAATCCCATGTGTAGAGTGCCTCCAATGTTTGCTTACTAACGCATTTCTCGACAATTTCCCAGGAAATAAGGAACGAGAGTACGCTATTTGTACAGAAATTGGCTTAGTTTCCGTTCCACCAACTCACGGGTTTGACAGCCACCGCGCGTTGGGAGCTGGGCTGTTTTTCCCGCAGTATTTCATCCATAACTAGTGTGCAGTAACGCCTTCAACACTTTCTTTCCCAGCCCAATACTTCCCTTGCCATGTATTTCGCTCCGTCAGCAATTTATCAAAAGCGTTCAACACTTCCCACTTCTTAAGACTCCACATTGGTCCGATCAGCAGATCCCGCGGGGCATCTCCAGTGAGTCGATGAACAATCATCTCTGGCGGCAATATTTCCAAAGTATCAACGATCAGCTTCACATACTCATCTTTCTCCAAGAACTGCAATAAACCAGCTTCATATTGTTTCACCATGGGTGTTTTGCGCATGAGATGCAAAAGATGGATCTTGATACCTTGTACATCCATCTGAGCGACAGCTTTCCCTGTATCCAGCATCATCTCATGGGTTTCTCCAGGTAAGCCATAAATAATGTGTGCACACACGCGAATATTATGTTTGCGCAATTTGGCTACAGCATCTAGATAACATTGGGTATCATGGGCGCGATTGATGAGCACGGAAGTGGACTCATGGACGGTTTGTAGACCCATTTCCACCCATAAATAGGTGCGCTGATTCAATTCAGCTAGATAGTCAATGACATCATCTGGCAAGCAATCTGGCCGCGTGGCGATAGACAAGCCGACGACACCAGGCTGCTTCAAAATCTCTTCATAATATTCCCGCAGCTCTTCAACGGGCGCATAGGTATTCGTGTAAGCTTGGAAATAGCCAATATAGTTGGCTTCGGGCCATTTTTGATGCTGAAGATCACGGATTTTGTTGAATTGTGTGACAAGATCGTCGCGGCGACTTCCTGCGAAATCTCCTGATCCACGTGCACTGCAGAAGGTGCATCCGCCTGTTGCAATTTTGCCATCGCGATTCGGACATGTGAAACCAGCATCGAGCATGACTTTGAATACTTTACCGCCTAGATTCTCGCGCATTTCATAATTCCATGTATGGAAACGTTTATCTCCCCAAAGCAGAGGTGATTCCTGAATCATTGTAGACATAGGACATGTATCCTTTCTTTCGTTGCTTCGCTTTCTTCAACCTATATTGTAGCGAAATTTACACATGAAAGCGACCCCTGCCTTTCCAACAAGTTCCCCGATAAAACCACTCAACTACGAGCATGATAACTTTGCACCACAATTTCGAGCTGAGAGGGGAAATGAACTACATGAAAAAGTTTCGCACGATAACTTTGGCGGTAGCATTGACAACAGCTTTAAGTATGGGAGCAGCAGGTGTTCAGGCAACTCAAATGGACACTGGAAATGCGGTCGGAACGGGATCACCAATTGGGACATTGGGGACAGGGACAACGGGGACAACGACATCAACGGGGACTACGACATCAACGGGGTATACAGGAAGCAACTATGATGCTACTTCCCCAGGAATGGGGCTTGGAACAGGCGTCAACAACTTTAGCGGGAATGGAACGAACGGCGTCTATAATGGGACTCTAACGACCCCGAACACGTATTCTGGCTATGGAACAACCGGGAGAGGCACTGGCGTTATGGACCATATGAATGGATATGGAACGAATCCAGTTGAGAGAGGGGCAAACGCGGTTGAGAGAGGTGTCGAACGCGGAGCCAATGCGCTTGAGCGGGGTGTCGATCGCAGCGCAAACATGGTTGATAGAATGAGTACGAAAAGCGTATCAACTGCATCACCAAGCACTAAGGGTAATTCTTATCGCGCTTATGCAACAACGACTAATAAAGGCAGTAATTGGGGTTGGTTAGGTCTAGTAGGTTTATTGGGCTTAGCGGGACTCCGAAGCAATAACAGTAGAAGAGACGAAAGCTACAAATAAATATCTTCTAAGAGCGAAGCACCTTCCATTTGGAGGGTGTTTTCTTTCATTCTTCCATTCATCTACTAGAGGAAAGTTTTGATTTTTTTTATAGAATCGTCTATGATTTGTATTCGAAAGCATGTACGTGTGGGAGGCAAATGAAGAATGCGTTTACGGGGCAGAAAAGGTATCAGAGAAGATATAGAGCGTCAAAAAGAACTCGTTGTATTAAATGCCAAAGATTATAAGGGCAAATGGTCCGAGTTGTTCGGAAACAATAACCCGATTCATGCCGAGCTAGGTATGGGCAAAGGGCGCTTTATTAGTGAAATGAGCAAGAAATATCCGAATATCAATTTCATTGGTGTGGATATGTATGATGAATTGATTCGCAAGGCAAGTGAGAAAGCTAAGGTTGCACATGAAATTACCGTGGAAAATGAAGAAGATGCGGTGCTTAGCATTCCAAACTTAAGGCTGATGTTGTTCAATATCGAGCATATTGAAGAAGCATTTGCTGAAGGTGAGCTAGAGCGCGTGTATTTGAATTTTAGTGATCCATGGCCGAAGAAGAAGCATGCGCGCAGACGTCTAACGCATCCAGGTTTTGTTGCCAAATATCAACAAATTCTGAACGCCAAGGGCGAAATTCATTTGAAAACCGATTCGCAATCCTTATTCGAATTTTCATTGAATTCTTTTGCGGATATGGGACTAAGAATGCGCAATATTTCGCTGAATCTTCACGTGGATGGCATTCATCCGGATCATGTGATGACGGAGTACGAAACGAAATTCGCAGGACAAGGCATGAATATTCACCGCCTTGAAGTTGTGATCGGACAAGAGGCATTGTCATCACATCAAGAGCAGTTGAAGGAAGCCGCTGCATCCGCCTTAGCAGCTGAATCGAAAGAATCAGCCGAATAAGTTTCTAACAAAAACAGACTATCCATGTTGCCAATGAGCAGCAAGGATAGTCTGTTTTTCATCCTAACAGTTGGAGAATGACTTCTGAACCATCACCCACGGGCAGGTGACTCTTCTTATGTTGATTGGAAACGCGCTTGGCCTGCACATCCGCATAGCGGCTAGCCAGCATGGACAACCAATGCGAGATCGTATCAGCTGACTGGATCGATTCTCCGAAGCCATGTCTAGTAAAATAATGTACGTTTTCTTCCTCTTGGCCTGGAAGGGGATCATAGAATAACATGGGAATCGATTTGGCCAGTCCTTCTGAACACGTCATTCCCCCAGGCTTCGTAACGAGCAGGTCGGAGACTTCCATCAACTTGCCAATCTCTTGTGTAAATCCGAGCAGGTGAATATGGGGATGCTGATATCGCGGATCTGCCGCGAGTTTCGCAATGGCCTTGTGGTTATTTCCTAAGCAGAAAATAAACTGAATTTGGTCTCTCCATGTCAGTAAATGCTCGCTCAATGAATCGCCGCCGATAAGTCCCCAACCTCCACCCATAACCAATACAGTTGGCCTCGCTGAGAGATTGAATTGCTGTCGAATTAAAGTTCGATCATGGACTTCTCTGAAACTGGGATGCACCGGGATTCCCGTAATTTCGACATGCGCGGCCGCGATGCCATGAATGATGAGCTTATGTTTAACATCTTCGGAAGACACCATGTATTTATTCACCTCACGGCTGACCCATGTCCCATGAACATCGTAGTCGGTGATAACGGTGCATAAGGGGATATGCAAGCCTGCTCTTTTCAATCGTGAAACAACGACGCTGGGGAAAGGATGCGTACATACGATGGCTTGCGGCGCCCAATGCCTGATCATAGCTGCCGTTTGTGCATAAAAAATGCGATGGAGGGCGAGCTGCGTCAACGGATTAAGCGATTTTTGATATTGAGCACGGTACAACCGACCGTACAATTTAGGCTGTACAGCAATGGTTTTCTTATAAGCGCCGAGAATCCAAGGTGCCAGCGTGGGATGTAGGAAGGAGCCGAGCTCCACAACACGCGTTTCGATCGTAGAGCAGCGCTGTTCTAAGCTGCTGGCTAGTGCGAATGCAGCTTGCGTATGGCCGGCACCGAAGCCTTCTGATAGGATGAGCACTCTTCTTTTTCGCGATACATGTTCCATGTTTTACCCCCAGAATGCGACTGTCACTACCGATACCGTCGTTCCAATCAAGCAACCTACGATACAATCCGATGGATAATGGAGTCCTAAGTACATCCGCGACATACCGACAACTAAGGCAAGAGGGATTAGTAAGAGTCCTAGCATGGGGAAAGCATTCACGCAAGGGATGATTACCGAGAAAATAGCCGTGGTATGCCCAGAGGGAAACGAGTGATCCGTCAGAGGGTTTTTATGTGTAATGGTTTGAGGAAGGACAAGATAAGGGCGAAGTCTAGGATATCTCTTTTTCATAATAGCAACAGGAATATGGCTGATGGTTAAAGCCAACAGGGCTTGAAGTCCAGCTATACGCAGCGAACCTTGCCCAAAAAAGGCCAAGCATAAAGAGATCATAATGGATGCTGTGGCACCGCCCAAATGGGTGATCTTCGTAAAGAATTGATCCAGAAAATGATGTTGGATCCGTTGATTGACGAAGTGGAATAGACGTGTTTCATGATCTTGAAGCCAATGGACAACTTTGCTGCTCATGAGTAACCGCCTCCTTCTAAACTTGGAAATGCTGCTCGCTACCTTTATCATACGATGTGTTTATTAGAGGAGGATTAACTGGATGATAAATATTCATAAATTCAAATTAATGTTGCACTAATCTGGCGTTAACATTTGTATGGTAGGATGGCAATTATCTTCAACCTGCCCCAGCTAAGTTCGTAATATGTATGGCTAGTGTTTCCGAAATTTGGAGCGGATATGCCGCCACAACTAAGGCTTGATATGTCCTAATTGTGAACGACGGACTCTTACAGACTTTGTTATGCGAATGTTTTTAAGGTCTGTAAAGCTATCCATTAACAGGGTATTTAAGCAAAAGTTGTCAGCGAATAGCTGAGTAATTTATAATAAGGACGTCACCAGATAGAAAAGACAGTGTTCGTCTAAATGGTGAACTTTTGGTACACAATATATGAAAAACGATGAAAACAAGACATTTTCGACCTGATTTCAAGCGCATGCTCTATTCGGTGTGTGCGAACCTCCCAAAAATCAAAGAACTGACGCTTTTTCGAAGTTTGCAGACTTTGACAAACAGGGGGAAAGAGAGGAAAATCAGAAACGATTGTTTCACCGTTAGTTTGTTAACATGAATGACCTGTACATAAACGCACTAGGCATACAAAAAGATAGCTGACGTGCACAAAAAAAGGGGGACTTTGCTTCATGCTAGACAAGATTATGCTTTCCGTTCAAGTCTTTTTGGCTTTGATCGGTGCGTATCAGTTGTTTTTAACGTTTTTTGGTTGGTATCGTCCCAAAAACAAAAAGATGTTTGCTCCACAGAAATCGTTTGCAGTATTGGTTGCGGCTCATAATGAGGAACAAGTCGTCGGAGCTTTAATTGAGAACCTGAAGACCTTAGATTATCCGCGAGAGCTTTATGACATCTTCGTGATTTGTGACAACTGCACGGATAACACGGCTGACATTGCCCGTCACCACGGGGTGTATGCGATGGAGCGCCATAACCCGAACCTTAGAGGAAAAGGGTATGCGATTGAATGGATGCTCAAAGAGTTATGGAAGCGTGAGCGTCAGTACGATGGCATCGTGATGTTTGATGCGGATAACCTAGTTAGTCCAGATTATTTGATTCACATGAATAATGATCTGTGTTCAGGCTCCCGCGTGATTCAAGCTTACCTAGATACCAAGAATCCGAATGATTCATGGATTACGGGGTCTTTCGCTATTTCGTACTTCTACGCGAACCGTTTTGTTCAAACCCCTAGATCCAACCTGGGACTAGCCAATTTCCTTGGCGGTACGGGCATGTGCTTCGACTCCAATTTGTTAAAGGAAATTGGCTGGCGCGCAACGAGCTTGGTTGAGGATCTTGAATTTTCAATGCGATGTGTTCAAATGGGAATCAAACCTACATTCAACTATGATACGCGTGTTTACGATGAGAAACCGCTATCCTTCAACGCTTCTGCTAAACAGCGTTTACGTTGGATGCAAGGACACTTTGAAGTAGCCAAACGCTTCTTCTTCCCATTGCTATGGCAAGGGATTAAGACAGGAAGCTGGATGAAAATTGACGCGGCGATCTATTCGGCGAATGTATACAATTTCTTCTTTGGTGCCATATTAACCGTTATGCTTTGGATTCAGTCCATGACATCGCACGGGACGGCTGACTCAGCTCTGGTGCATGTCAATCCGGTTGTCATCAATTCACTTAGCTTGGCGATCTACGTGTTGCTTCCGATGTCTATGTTGATAGAGAAGGCTCATAAGAAGACGTACAAATATTTGTTGCTTTACCCAATTTTCATGCTGTCTTGGTGGCCAATTACGTTCTATGCGTTCTTCACGCAAAACAACAAACAATGGAGTCACACCGAGCATACGCGTGTCATCCGGTTGGATGAAATGAAAAGTAAACAAGTGAGTTGACTTTTCTAGAATGAGATGATAATATGTTTCAAGTAAAGCAGAAGCGCCCGCTTCTCACCTGACTAACGTAACGTTGGCTGGTTTGAATGAATCATCATGTATATTCAATAGGTTTGTCTTAAACCTGTTATTGATGAAGATGTGGGCCCACTGTGCCCGCATCTTTTTTATATTTGGAAGAGAGTTACATACTTTATGGAGGTGGAACACGATTAGCAAAGACCATATGATTAATGACGAGATTCGTGTGAAGGAAGTACGCCTTATTGGGGCGGACGGAGAACAACTTGGTATAACACCAATTCGCGAAGCTCTTCAAATTGCACTTGACGCGAACCTTGATTTAGTAAACGTTGCACCGACGGCGAAGCCGCCTGTCTGCCGCATTATGGATTACGGCAAGTTCCGTTATGAAACGCAGAAGAAAGAAAAAGAAGCACGTAAGAATCAGAAGATTGTGGATATCAAAGAAATTCGCCTGAGTGCGACGATCGATGAACATGACTTCCAAACGAAGCTTCGCAACGCAGTTAAGTTTCTTGGTGAAGGCGATAAAGTTAAAGCTAGCGTTCGTTTCCGTGGTCGTGAAATTGCACACTCGGAGATTGGTCGCAAAGTGCTTGAGCGCCTTGCTACAGAAACTGCTGAAATCTCCTCGCAGGAGCGTGCTCCTAAGCTTGAGGGAAGAAGCATGATCATGATCTTAACGCCAAAAGCGACAACTTAGGCGAGTATACTAAATTAGGAGGAACAACAACATGCCGAAAATGAAAACACACAGCAGCCTGAAAGGCCGTTTCAAAATCACTGGCACAGGCAAAGTGATGAGATACAAACAAGGTAAGAACCACTTGCTTTCTGGTAAATCATCCAAGCAAAAACGCGTATTGTCCACGAACCCAACAATGGCTCCTGGCGATGTACGTCGTTTGCAACAACAACTGTCCCTTATCAAAGGTTAATTGTAACGCAGCATAAAATTCGAACATCATTTATATATCCCAGGAGGTAGTTCACAATGGCAAGAGTCAAGGGCGGATTTATTCGCGCTCACCGTCGTAAGAAAATTTTGAAATTAGCAAAAGGTTATTTCGGTTCCAAACACCGTTTATTTAAAACAGCTAAAGAGCAAGTAATGAAGTCATTGGTATATGCATACCGTGACCGTCGTCAAACAAAACGTAACTTCCGTAGACTTTGGATTACTCGTATCAATGCAGGCGCTCGTCAAAACGGCTTGAGCTACAGCAAATTGATGCACGGCCTTAAATTGGCTGGTATCGAAGTTAACCGTAAAATCTTGGCTGACCTAGCTGTGAATGATTCCAAAGCGTTCAACGATTTGGCAACAGCTGCAAAAGCGAAAGTAAACGCGTAAGCGATGTGCTTAAGAGCTTGTCCCCATCAGGGGGCAGGCTCTTTTATTTTCCTATATGAGAAATTACACGTCTGAAGCAGGGGGCTGCCTAACAGAAATCCTACGTACCAACATCACAATAAACATAACAATCGGGATCAAGACTTGAAACAAAGGGTAAATTTTCACGCTAAACTTTAGTCCAAGCCATACGTGGGTGGTATAGTTCGATTCAAGAAAAGATGAGATAAAGATAAGCAGGCCCACTAGCATAAGCCAGTAACGCTTATGAATAGCTGGAAACAAATGTGTGAGTGCATATACTGCTCCCCAGTAGAATGTCGTCATTTTCACAAATAAGCCTAGAAACAGCAGTAAAGTGACCATCACGTCTAAGCGTTCTAAGATGTCTCCCACCTCGATGAGTTGCACAGTCTGTAAAAAAGGCAACGTAGCGTTGGCGACGAGCGTCGTACCTAAAATGGTTATATTGAGCACGTTCATGGCAATTAAAAATAGGGCTACCGTGCTATAGGCGATGAGACTGAGCTTCTTTAATTTTTGTTGATCGGGAAACAAATGCCAAATCATAAAAAAGATAACGGTCTGTCCAAAAGGAAAGGACACAATATCCGGAAATGCGGCCTTCAGGACTGGGGCTAAGCCATTCTCCAGAACAGGAAGCACATTGTCGAGATGGATGAGCCCTGCAATGCTAATGAGACAAATAAGGAAGCCATAGCTAATGACGACAACTGGCAGAAGTGCTTCTGTCATTCGGAATAGGGTATCCACACCCATGATGATGGTATAGAAAGCTAATAGCAGAATGATGAACATTGTCACGTATTTAGGTGTTGTGCTAAGTAAGGTGAGATTCGAGATTTCACCGAAATCACGTACATTTCTCATAGACTCATAAGCAAAATAAATGGCAAAAGTGACCCCTATACAGGTGCCAATCCATGTACCGAAACTGATTTTCAGCAGTCCCATTAAATCTTGGTCAGGTGCCCTTCTTTGGATCGCAAGAAATAGGAGCAAGAGCAAGAAGCCGGCCACCGCAGCAGCCAGCATGGCAAGCCAGGAGTCCTGCTTCGCCGAACTGCCTAATGCAAATAGCGGTGTACTTCCGATTTCGAAGAGAATAATCATCACAAAAAGCTGATATTTCGTTATCTGAACAGGCATTGGCGAAGCCTCCTTTCGCTAGTAATCACTCACTGCTTTCATTGGTTATCTCCAAGAAGGATTTGCCGCTCATACCAATTCGTGAGATTTTCACATTCACATTCGCTTCCAATTGCAGATTAGCAAACTGTTCATCCCAAATGGGTTTAACCTGTTTCCAGATCTTCGGATGATGCTTATGAATCGTATCTGCAAATAGGAAGACATCTGCATTTTTCTGAATAGCGGAATGGACAGCATCCGTGATCAACTTCGTGATTTCGGTGCTTGCAGCTTGCTCCAGTGTTTGTAAATCTGCTGGCTGCGTCGGATCATTCGGACAGCCGTTTTCTTCGAGGGTGCCAGAAGCCTGGACATCAACACGCATAATTAAATGTCCGTCATTGGATAGAAGGGGCTTCGTCTTACTCTTGCTATGCGTAATGCGCAGTGCGGCCTTGTAATCCTTTTTGTCCTCCTTACACCCAAAATATAAGGTAGTTCGACTAATCGAATTTCGAATCCAACTAATCCCATATTCTTCATCAGGTGTAAACCAGCCAATGAGCTTATCTTTTTTGAAGATGGACATTCTCCCCAACCGCAACTTGTTGGTGAAGGAGGTATTCTTAAGCTCAGCAATCGAGGTGTTCTCTCCTTTCCCGGAGATTATGATTTCGGGAATTAGGGTGAAAGGGGAGTCGCTGCTCATGCTCATCATCATTTGATACAGCATAAGTTGGTTGTAATTTGAACTGTTGTTCTCCTCGTTGCGGATCATATTTTTGATAGCGGCTCCTGGAACTTTTTCCAGGGGGATGATTTGTTCAAGGATTTTTCTGCCTTCGCCGCCAGTGACCAAGACGCTTACCGTTTCACGTGAATCTGAGTTGCGCAAGTAGACATCCAATAATTGTGAAATGCCTTGTTTTGCGGCTTGTTCACCGATGACAATGACGCGATTGTGTGCGAAAAAAAGCGAACGCGGCATTTCTCGACTGGATTTCTGTACAGCACCCCGAATCGTCCCCCCGCTCGTCGAGAAAACCATAACGGGTGCCTGCTGGCCAGGACTGCCGCCGGTGTTAGGGTTTGCAATAGATTGTGGAATAACAACCTGATAGGAAACCGTCCATTCCTTTCCGTCCCAGTCAAGGGCGGTTGCGGAGGTAATGGCCAACTGATTTAGTTCTCTCCGATCCCAGCAACCCGTCAGCAGCAAACAGAGGGAGATAACAATCACATATCGCATAATACGTTTACGCATGTCGATCGATAACCTCCCTCAGGATATCTTTCTTTCTAGTTACTACTGATCTTCCTTAGGCGGAGAAGGCTTGTCATAACGGGTTTGTCTCGTTCTATTCCCTTTGCTAAGCGGGCGCTGGAACGTTAACCATCTAGGAATACGTATGAAGGTATCATTTAGTCTGCTGAGAACCATAGGCGCCACTGGTGTTAAATAGGGGACACCAAAGGAGCGAAGAGAGACCAAATGAATAAGAATGGCCATACAGCCTGTCAAAATACCGAATAAGCCGAACGTACCCGCCAGAAGCATTAATCCAAATCGTATCAATCGTGCGGCTACTGCCATATTCAGCGCAGGCGTCACGAAGTTGGAGATCGCAGTAAACGAAACGATAATGACCATAGCTGCAGATACTAAGCCCGCCTGTACAGAGGCCTGTCCTAGCACGAGAGCTCCAACAATAGAGATGGCCGAACCGATGACACGAGGCATGCGGACACCAGCTTCACGAAGCACCTCGAACGTAATTTCCATCAGAAAAGCCTCGACAATCGCCGGAAAAGGAACGCCTTCACGCTGCGCAGCTAAGCTGATGAGCAGAGTAGTCGGAAGCATTTCCTGGTGAAATGTTGTAATCGCAATATATAGAGACGGTAGCAACATGGAGACGAAGAAGGACATATACCGAATGAAACGGATGAACGTCGCAATATCGAAACGTTGATAGTAATCCTCACTAGACTGTAAAAACCGAAAAAACGTAACCGGTGCCTGCAAGACAAAAGGTGTCCCGTCCACGAGTATGGCAATTTGTCCCTCCAAGAGAYCTGCTGCTACCGCATCTGGTCTTTCTGAGTTCATAATGGTTGGAAAAGGGGAGTAGGTGACATCCTCGATATATTCTTCGATATAGCCGCTTTCGAGAATGCTATCGGTATCGATTTTTTCTAATCGCCTCAAAGCTTCTTTAACGACAACCGGGTTAGCGATGCCCTCCAAATACGTAAGTACGACTTCGGTTTGGGTAAATCGGCCGATACGCATGGAAATGAACCGTAAATCAGGTGATCTAATTTTTCTTCGTAATAAAGAAGTATTCGTTCGAATGTCCTCTGTGAAGCCTTCTTTAGGCCCCCTGACAACGGTTTGTGTTTGCGGTTCCTCAATGGATCTTCTTTCCCCACCTGCTGTTCCTGCAATAATGGCTTCGTTATAGCCGTCTACGATGAGTACGGTGTTGCCTCCGAGTAGTGCAGCGATAGCATCATTGCCTTCTGAACTAAAGCATAGATCGCTGAGTGTAATTGCTTGGCACAACAAATCATGGACGCATACATCCTGCTGCCAGAAGGATTCATTCTCATGAGTCGCTTGAAGCGGCTTAGAGATATGTTCATTTAAGATGTCGTAATTGGCAAGTCCTTCTATGTAAAATAAAGCGATGCTGTTCGTATCGGGATAGATGCCAACTTGGAGCGGACGATAGTGGACATCCGAGCTTTGTCCTAATTTTTGCAGCACCCAGTTAACATTGTCTTGTAAGCTTGTGGTCATGGGGAAAGGGACTTGCAGAGACGTTTTCATTGTAGGCCTCCTCAGAACTTTCCATAGAATTGGTATTATCTTCTCTCACTTTCCATTGTTTTATTCGATCTACCTATTGACTATTGGCTTTCAGATGCATATAATAATCTTTAATCATATTTGATATGGTGAAGCATATGAATGAATCGCTATGAAGAGGAAGAAGTAATAAGGGCACTTATGCGCAGAGAGCGTTGGACTTGCTGAAACCATCGCCTTAATCCCTTACGTACGAAGTCACCTCGGAGCTGTTTTCCTGAAACATGTGGATTGTTCGCACGTAGTAGGGAGAACCGGAAGAGCACACGTTATCGTGCTGAGGGTAATGTTCGTTCATGAACATTCCTGCTAAGGTTATGTGCTGTGAGGCATATAGCAAATTTGGGTGGTACCACGGAAGCTTAAACCCCTTTCGTCCCGTTGAACACGTTTTGTGCGTGTCCGGGATGATAGGGGTTTTTCTTATTTTCATGGCATGGTAGACGATAACACGAATTGACTTTTCGAGAGGAGGATCACAATGAATGTTCAAACTGAACCAAAACGCTCTAAAGAAGAACTAATTGAGAAGCTGACGCAGCCAGACCTGATTACAGGCTCCGAGATTTTGCTAAGAAGCTTATTGCTGGAGGGTGTGGACTGCGTCTTTGGATATCCAGGCGGCGCTGTATTGTACATCTATGATGCGATGCATGGTTTTGATGATTTCAATCACTTGTTGACTAGACATGAGCAAGGCGCAATTCACGCAGCTGACGGCTACGCTCGTTCAACTGGCAAAGTTGGCGTATGTATCGCAACTTCCGGACCGGGGGCTACGAATCTAGTCACAGGTATCGCTACAGCATATATGGATTCTGTTCCTCTAGTAGTTATTACAGGTAACGTTGCAACGAACTTCATCGGTACGGATGCTTTCCAAGAGGCTGACATTACAGGTATTACAATGCCGATTACGAAGCACAGCTACTTGGTAAGAGACGTTAATGACTTGCCGCGTATCATTCACGAAGCATTCCATATTGCGAACTCAGGACGTAAGGGCCCGGTTCTCATTGACATACCAAAGGATGTCTCCGCTCATAAAACGATATTTAAGGCTGCAAAGGATGTAAGCATTCGTGGTTACAACCCTACGGTACAACCGAATAAGCTGCAAGTTGATAAGCTGATCAAAGCCATCGAAGAGGCTGAACGTCCAGTAATCATTGCAGGGGGCGGCGTTGTTTATGCGGATGCTTCCAATGAATTGATCGAATTTGTTAATAAAACACGGATCCCAGTAGCCACGACTTTGCTCGGCTTAAGCGGCTTCCCAAGTGCACACGAGCTATGGCTCGGTATGCCAGGGATGCATGGAACGTTTACAGCGAATACAGCGATCCAGAATGCAGATCTATTGATTTCTATCGGTTCCCGATTCGATGATCGGGTGACGATGAATTTGAATGGTTTTGCTCCAAAGGTAAAAGTAATCGCTCATATCGACGTAGATCCAGCTGAAATCGGCAAGAACGTGAAGACGGATATCCCATGCGTTGGTGATGTGAAAGCCGTTCTGGAGTATGCGAATACGAAAGCGAAGCCTGCGAATAACGCTGCATGGATCGCTGAGCTGCAAGAAAGCAAAGAGAAGTTCCCGTTGAAATACGGCGAAACCGAAACTGAGCTTAAACCGCAATACGTTATTGAAATGATTAGCGAAACAACCAAAGGTGAAGCGATCATTACAACGGACGTTGGTCAGCATCAAATGTGGGCTGCGCAGTTCTATAAATTCAAAAACCCTCGTTCCCTCGTAACATCAGGTGGACTTGGAACGATGGGCTTCGGATTCCCTTCGGCGATCGGCGCTCAAATGGGGAACCCTGATAAACTAGTTGTTTCCATCAATGGAGACGGCGGCGTTCAGATGTGTGCGCAAGAACTTGCGATCTGTGCGATCAACAACATTCCGGTTAAAGTTGTTATTATCAACAACCAAGTGCTTGGGATGGTTCGCCAATGGCAAGAAATCATTTATGAGAATCGCTATAGTCACATCGACTTGGCAGGAAGCCCTGATTTCGTGAAGCTTGCAGAAGCTTACGGCGTAAAAGGCTTGCGCGCAACGACGAAAGAAGAAGCGAGAAGAGTATGGCAGGAAGCCCTCGATACACCGGGGCCTGTCGTTATTGATTTCGTCGTACCAAAGGGCGAGAACGTGTTCCCAATGGTTAAAGCKGGCGATACAATTAGTGACATGTTAATGGGGGATTCGGAATGACAACTAAACATACAGTTTCCGTACTCGTAAACAATCAGCCTGGTGTCCTGCAACGTGTTTCTGGTTTGTTTGGACGCCGTGGCTTTAACATTGAGAGCATCACTGTAGGAGAGTCCGAGGAAAACGGACTTTCCCGGATGGTTATCGTAACCACGGGTGATGATAACACATTGGAGCAAATCTCCAAGCAATTGTACAAGTTGATCGACGTTATCAAGGTTGTGGACTTGAGCTCCAACCCAATGGTAGCTAGAGAACTCGCACTAATTAAAGTAAATGCTGAACCGCTTATGCGTCCTGAAATTCTAGGAATTGTTGAAACGTTCCGCGCGGCAGTTGTTGATATTGGTCCAGCTTCATTGATCGTGCAAGTTGTTGGAGATTCAGATAAAATAGATGCTATGGTCGAATTACTTCGTCCTTATGGCATTCGTGAGCTTTCCCGTACGGGCGTTACTGCGATGATTCGCGGTTCGGTTAAATAATTTTTACCAAGAAAAACCAAGTGTTCTACCAGCAATTACATCTCCTTGAGTGGGGGTTTCAGCGAAGTACCACGGTAAATCGTTGAAACACCCACTCAAGGGGTAGACAAAACGGATTCATTATATCAAAGGAGGATTTATTCGAATGGCAGTTACTACTTACTATGAAAAAGATGCAGACTTAGCGGTACTTAAAGGTAAAACGATTGCGGTTGTTGGTTATGGTTCCCAAGGGCACGCACAAGCACAAAACTTGCGTGACAGCGGGTTGAACGTTATTATCGGACTTCGTGAAGGCCGTTCATGGAACGCAGCTAAAAACGATGGTTTCGAAGTTGTATCTGTAGAAGAAGCAGCACGTCGCGCTGATGTTATCCAAATTCTAATGCCGGATGAAACACAAGCTCGCGTTTACCGTGAGTCCATTCAACCGAACATGAAAAAAGGCGCAGCTATCATGTTCTCCCACGGATTTAACATCCATTTCGGACAAATCGTTGCTCCTGAAGGTACAGATGTATTCTTGGTAGCTCCTAAATCCCCTGGTCACATGGTACGTCGTACGTACGTTGAAGGCTTTGGTGTACCTGGCTTGATCGCAATCGAGAAAGATGCGACTGGCAATGCAAAAGCAATCGGTCTTGCATATGCAAAAGGTATTGGCTGTACACGTGCAGGCGTTATCGAAACTTCTTTCCGTGAAGAAACAGAAACTGATTTGTTCGGTGAGCAAGCAGTTCTTTGTGGCGGTGCTTCTGAGCTAGTTAAAGCTGGTTTCGAAACATTGGTTGAAGCGGGTTATGCACCAGAAATGGCTTACTTCGAGTGCTTGCACGAATTGAAATTGATCGTTGATATGATGTACGAAGGTGGACTTGCTTCCATGCGTAGTTCCATCTCCAACACAGCTGAGTACGGTGACTATGTAACAGGTCCTCGTATCATCACTGCTGAAACGAAAAAAGCGATGAAAGAAGTTCTTTCCGACATCCAACAAGGTAAATTCGCTCGCGATTTCATCTTGGAAAACCAATCCAACTTCGCTTTCATGAACGCAACGCGTCGTAACGAAGCTCAACACCCAATCGAGGTTGTTGGCGGACAATTGCGTGAAATGATGCACTGGATCAAAAAATAATCTTAGGCATTATTGAATTTTATAGGCTATACATTCCACAGGGAGTGATTGAGGAGAATTTCCCAATTGCTCCCTGTGAATACTATAACGACTTAGAAAAAATATCTTAGCAAATGCTTGCGAAGCAAGTTTTCTATCGAAAACTTTTAGGAGGTGACACGGTGCGTAAAATTTACATTTTTGATACAACCCTTCGTGATGGTGAGCAGTCACCAGGTGTGAACCTGAACACTCAGGAGAAGGTTGAGATCGCCTTGCAGCTAGAGAAGCTTGGTGTGGATCGTATGGAGGCTGGTTTTCCTGCGGCATCCCCTGGGGACTTGGCTGGTGTGAATGCGGTCGCTAGAGCGATTAAGAACGCTTCTGTTATCGGCTTGTCCCGTGCAAGAGAGAATGATATCGAGGCTGTGCGTGAAGCCCTTCAAGGTGCACAAGATCCATGCATTCATCTTTTCCTTGCTACGTCTCCGATTCACCGTCAGCATAAGCTGCGTATGGAGAAGCACCAAGTGCTGGAAACGGCTGAAGCTGCGATTAAATATGCGAAGAAGTATTTCAGCAAAATTGAGTTCTCACTCGAAGATGCAGGACGTACGGAGCTGGACTTTATCGCGGAAGTAACAAGCATGGCGATTCGCGCTGGCGCTTCTGTCGTGAATATTCCAGATACAGTCGGTTATATGACACCGTATGACTATGGTAATATTTTCAAAATGCTGAAAGAAACAGTCCCAGGCATTGAGAAAATTCAATTGAGCGCGCACTGCCATGACGACTTAGGCATGGCGACTGCGAACGCGCTCGCTGCTGTTCTGAATGGTGCCGATCAAATCGAAGGCACAATCAATGGAATTGGTGAGCGCGCAGGGAACACCTCGATCGAGGAAGTTGTCATGGCGCTGGAAACACGCCAAGACTTCTACCAAGCGAAGACTTCGCTTGTGTTGAACGAGATCTACCGCACCAGCCGTCTAGTCAGCAAGCTGACTGGCATGGTGGTTCCAGGCAACAAGGCGATTGTTGGCGCTAACGCCTTCGCGCATGAGTCCGGCATCCATCAGGATGGCATGCTCAAAGAGAAAACAACGTACGAGATTATGTCTCCGGAAACAATCGGCGTGAAGGAAAGTAAGCTCGTTATGGGCAAACACTCCGGTCGCCACGCATTCCGTGAGAAGTTGATTGATCTCGGCTACGAGCTCGGCGACGAGCAAGTAAACGTGGCTTTTGCCAAGTTTAAGGATTTGGCGGATCGCAAGAAGCAAGTAGAAGACGAAGATATTCGTGCTTTGATCGAAGAAAAATTGATCGAGACACCGGAAATTTTCGCGCTTGGTACGCTTCAAGTTGCCTACGGCAACCAAATGACACCAACCGCGACAGTTCACGTTCGCTTCCAAGATGGCAGCGAAGTAACTGAGAGCGCGGTAGGTAACGGTTCCGTTGACGCGATTTACAACGCGATTGATAAAGCGACGAAGGAAAACGTGGAGCTTGACGACTATTCCATCAAATCCGTTTCCCACGGGAAAGATGCGCTTGGTGAAGTTCATGTTGTTCTGAAACAGGACACGATTTCCGTTCAAGGGCGCGGTATTTCAACTGATATTCTGGAAGCTAGCGCGAAGGCTTACCTAGACGCTGTAAACAGACTCATTGAGAAACGCAAAAACCCAACAAGCAACAGGAGCAACGTTACGTTAATATAATAATCTCTTAGCTTTCATGGCAACCCGGATAAGCACCTCACCTCCACGATTCGAGGAGGGGTGCTTTCTACAAATGCGAAAGGATGCGTCCCTGTATGAAATATCGATTTTCTAAATCGTTGGAAGGCTTCTCATCGTCAGCTGTAAGAGAAATTCTTAAGCTAACTCAAGGGAGCTCGATTATTTCCTTTGCTGGCGGATTGCCTGCTGAAGAGTTTTTTCCATTAGACGCGGTTAGCGATGCGTTCACGAGAGTTGTTGGCGGCGGGAAGTCTGCGCTGCAATACGGGTTAACAGAGGGCTACAAGCCTTTGCGTGAATCCTTATGCAAGCGAATGGCAGCGAAGAACATGCTGGTTACACCAGACGAGATGCTGTTGACGACAGGTTCGCAGCAAGCAATTGACCTTTTGACACGCGTGTATATTGATGAAGGTGATGTCATTCTCGTTGAAAGTCCGACGTATTTGGCCGCGATCCAAGTGTTCCAAGCCAAAGGCGCGAAGATTTATTCCGTTGACAGCGATAGCGACGGGATGATCATGGAGGATTTAGCGGCTAAAATTGCGAAGCATAATCCGAAAATGGTCTACGTCATTCCAACCTTCTCGAACCCTGCGGGTCGTGCATGGAGCTTGGAACGTCGTCAAGGGTTGCTGGATATTTGCCGCGGCGCGGATGTCCTCATTCTGGAAGATGACCCATACGGGGAAATCCAGTTTGACGAGAGCGAAAGTTATCCGACTGTCTACTCATTAGGTGGAAAAGCTGAGGGTGGAAACGTTGTTTACACGAGCACCTTCTCCAAAACCGTAGCTCCTGCTTTCCGTACAGGTTGGGTGATGGGCGACGAGTCGTTGATTCGTCAAGTTGCACGCTTCAAGCAATCCGCGGATCTGCACTCCAGTACAATTGATCAGCAAACGCTGTATCACTTGCTTGAGCATTTTGATCTCGATGCACATATTTCCTTGATCCGTGAACAGTATCTGGATCGGATGAAGTTCATGTCAGGACTCCTCAAAGAGCTGAACTGGCCTGGTCTGAAATGGGAAGAGCCGAAGGGCGGCATGTTCATTTGGGTGGAGCTTCCTGAGCAAATTAACGCAGCGGATTTGTTGAAAATCGCGGTCAAAGAAGGCGTTGCCTTTGTTCCCGGCGCTACGTTCTACGCGGAAAATCCACAGTACAACACGATGCGCTTGAACTACACGCATACAGATAAAGAAACGACCGTTCTGGGCATGAAAAAGCTCGCAAAAGCGATGGAATCGTATTTGCAAAACGCATAAAAAAGAGATGCAGCACCCAAGGCCGTTGGCTTTGGGTGTTTTTTGTGGCGCAGCGCGGCGGCCGCGGGAGTGGTCAGTAAAGGGGAAATAACGCTATGCGATAGCGTTATTCTGGTTTCTAGAACACTTTCAAGTGAAATAGAATGATGGCATAACGCTATTTACGTTTAAATAGAATATGAGGGACTGGAAGAGTGCTCCTGAATGAATGCCTCATAAGAAGTATCAAATACTGACAAATCCAATCTCCCCCCTTTTCAAGAAAATAAAGGAGCCGGTCCCTAGGATCAGCAAAGGCTGAACTAGAAAAGCGGCGTGTGCTTCACTACCATTTTTTAACACTTTACCGTAGGTATAATGGAGTGATTAAGCTAGAAGACGGTTTTGGTCCGTTGACTTGGGATTATTTAGAAATTAAGATGGGAAGAGGATATGAGAAAGGGGACTTTCATCGGATGAGTAAACCCTTAAAACCGATCCACCGTAGCCGTGCTAGAATTTATCTCGGGATCAAAGCGTATCGTTTGAAACGATATTTGGCCTGGATATTCGATGACAAAAAGTACGCTACTCATAAACAGAGCGACATGCTCCCTCAAAGAGCTTTCACGCACCGTACACCGCTTCTAAGACAGTTGAAAGATGTAGATATGTGGCTTCAGCATAATAAGGTTATCAATTTGAAAATTGCTTCGAAGCAGTTGAATGGCGTGATTATCCAGCCTGGTGAGACTTTTTCCTATTGGCGCTTGATTGGCAGTACACCCCGTAGGAAGKGGTATGTTGATGGCATGGTGCTCTTTCACGGAAAGGTGAAGACAGGTGTTGGCGGGGGTTTATGCCAGCTTTCGAATTTGATCTATTGGATGACGCTGCATACGCCGCTTACCATAACGGAAAGGTATCGTCACAGTTATGATGTATTTCCAGATGCAGGGAGATCTCAACCTTTTGGGAGCGGGGCAACGTGTTATTATAATTACTTGGATTTGCAAATTCGGAACGAGACACAAGAACCGTATCAGCTGATGATCCATGTTTCGGATACCCATTTAGTTGGTGAATGGCGTGCACGTAGTCCCCATCTTCATAGCTATGAAATATATGAGAAGAGCCACAGAATCACACGAGAGTACTGGGGTGGATATGTTCGTCATAATGAAATTCACCGAAGGGTGAAGAATCGAGAAGGGCAGCTCTTAAGGGATGAATGGGTGACGGATAACCATGCGATTATGATGTATGACCCTTTGTTGACAGCCGGAGATGGCAATAGAAATTGATGAATTCTTAATTAAATTTATGGTGAAAATATACACAAATGGTGATCTCTTCATTTTCATAATTGTAAAACCGAGCTACGGACATGCCCTTTCTTGCCACAAGGTAAGAAGGGTATTTTTGTTTGTGTTGACGAATAAATTTTCCTGAATGTGGCAAAATATGGTGTACATGTCATATCGGATTGGAGGTGCAAGCAGGTTGTTGATTCGGAGATGGTTAAAAGGAATAAAATCAGATCCAATCATGAAATCATCCGTACCTCTAAATCAATCGATTTCAGGAGTACTTGACGATGATATTACCACGATTCAAGATTTCTTTACTTTTGCACCAGATCTTTGTATACGTCAGTTTCAATTAAAAACCGGAGATAATGCCGTTTTGGTTTATTTGGATGGGCTCATTGATAAATCTGCCATCAATAATAACATCTTATATCCGCTGATGTATGAGGTCGAGTCGATAAGCGATATTTGGTCCTCTTCCATTTCAATTGCAAAAACAGATGTTGCCACCTTATGGTCGGATATTGAAAACGCGATTTTTCAGGGAAAAAGCATCCTTCTAATTCATGGACAGACGCGGTCAGTTATTTTACACACACAAGGCTGGCCTCAAAGAGCGATTAAAGAGCCGCAAATCGAGTCGACGCTAAAGGGGTCACATCAAGGGTTTGTCGAGACTTCAGGGCAAAATATTGCCTTAATCAGACGTTATCTTCCAAATCGCGAACTGAAAATAAAAGAATACAACATCGGATCTCGGGGAAATACGAGAGTGTCTATGATGTATCTGGAAGATGTTGTACAGCCTGATTTCGTAAAAGAAATGGAGGGCCGACTACTTCAAATTAATGTGGATGCCATATTAAATACGGGTGAATTAGCGGAGTTTATTGAAGATCATCCGATTAGCCTATTTCCTCAGTTAATCATGACGGAACGTCCGGATTCTGCAGCAGCCCATATTTTGCAAGGAAGAATAGTCGTTGTTGTCGACCACTCCCCCAGTGTAATCGTGGCACCTGTAACCTTCTCGGCGTTCTTTCAAAGTGTTGATGATTACAGCAATCGCTGGCTAATCGCCTCGTTTCTGCGTTTATTGCGCTATGTAGCATTAATTACTACGATCTCTCTATCGGCCGTATATATAGCCATTGTTTCGTTTCATTATGAGGTACTGCCTTTGGCTTTGTTAATATCGATTGGGGAATCCCGAGCAAAGGTACCTTTTCCTCCTATTGTGGAGGCGCTTCTAATGGAGCTCGCATTAGAGATGCTGAGGGAAGCGGGTTTACGTCTACCAGGACCAATCGGCCAAACGATAGGTGTCGTCGGGGGGATTGTCATCGGTCAGGCTGCCGTGCAAGCGGGAATTGTAAGTAATATTATGGTTATTATCGTTGCCATAACGGCCATTTCCTCTTTTATTRTTCCTGATTATGATATGTCCTCCTCGTTGCGGTTGCTGCGTTTTCCAATGATGCTTTTGGCTGCAGTGTTCGGTATGGTAGGCATTGTGATTGGGCTGATGATTATAGGTGCTCACCTGATTTCAATGGAATCGTTTGGCATATCATATGGAAGTCCAATTGCGCCCATCCGATTGTCTGATTGGAAAGACGTATGGATTCGACTCCCGATGTGGAAGATGAAAAAGCGTCCAGTCTCTGCCCATCCAACGCAACTTATAAGACAGGGGGCAAACAGAGAAGGTGAAGATCAATCATGAAAAAGTATACGTTTAATCAACTTTCTTTGATCCAATACATTTTAATTATTTTCGAAACGCAAGTCGGCATCGGTGTCTTATCCCTTCCCCGTGATTTAGCTATTGCTGCTGGTACGGATGGCTGGATATCCATTGTATTAGGTTCGATTTTGTCGACACTAGTAAGTTTGGTTGTCATTCGAATTATGAATAAAAACCCMGAATCTACGTTATTTGAGCTTTTATCACAATACTTTGGGACGATGGTGGGTAAAAGTATTTATGTTCTTTGGATTTTGTACACGGCCTATGCGGCAAGTGTGGTATTGTTCTCAACCGTCAATATCGTAAAGCTATGGATTGTACCTGATATAAAGGAATCTATCTTGATGATCCTGTTTATTATCCCCATCTATATCATCACCAAGCATGGAATAAGGGTAATCGGACACTTTGCTGAACTCGTCTTTATTATCTCGTTGTGGATGCCATTCTTGTTGTTGTATGCCTTAAAAGATACACATTGGCTATTTCTTCTTCCCATCGGTAAAGAAGGCTTGAGTCCCATTTTGTCTACCGTAAAACCAACCGTTCTGTCGTTCCTTGGATTTGAACTTGCTTTCATTTTATTTCCGTTTCTAAAGGACAAGAAATCCGCGTCCAAAGGTATTATCATTGGAAACTCGTTATCCATGATTGTTTTTGTAATCGTGACCGTAATTTGCTTTGTTAGATTCTCTCCTGATGAGATCAAAGATTACGCCTATCCCACACTCAACCTACTGAAGCTCATCCAATTACCATTTCTAGAAAGGTTGGAAATCATATTTCTTTCCGTTTATTTATTTACACTGTTCATGACGATCATTCCCTACTTGTATACAGCTGTACTAGGTGTAAGTGAATTATTTGGCAAACAGGATCATCGGAATATGTTACGAATCGTCATGTGCCTCTGGTTATGCTCATCCTTCTTTTTTGTCCCTTCTTCTTCTCAAATAAATCAAATGGGTAAATCGTGGGGGACGGCAGGTGCTTATTTCGCTTATATGTTTCCTATTTTCCTTTGGATCTACGGATGGATCTTCCATCCMACTAGAAAGGCGCAAAAGCAATGAAAAATTTGAGAAGTATCGTATTGATTTGGGTAGCTGTATTATGTTTAATGGGGTGCGGTAAGGAAGTATATATTGAGAATCAACGGTTTATGATTGCAGAAGGTATAGACCTTGATGATGATGATAAGTTTGTCATTTACACAGCAAGTCCCGTCTTCAGTAGGGAAGCTACAGATAAATATAAAATCACAACTGCAACTGCGGATACGTTGCGTATAGGTAAGAAAAAACTCGAGTCGAAAATAAGCGGTAGTTTCGGGCCAGGAAAATTGCAAAGTATTCTTATAGGAAAAAAAATGTTGCAGCAAATCAATGTATTACCCTATCTTGATGTCTTCTTTCGCGATCCAAAAAATGAAATTAATGCAAATATGATCGTGGTTGATGGGTCTGTGAAAGATGTTATGTATGCCAAAACGAGTGATAAAGGGCAACTGGGTAGCGTACTCAAACTAATGCTAGAAAGCACATATAAAGCCAGAATTTCAGTTCTAACTACACTACAGAAATTCCATCAGCAAATGATGGATAATGCAATAACACCAAGCATAACTGAAATGAGAGTAGACCAGGGGGAACTTGTCGTTACAGGAACCACTCTTTTACATAAAGATGGTACCTATGCGACTTCATTAAATAATCAAGAAAGTTCTTTGCTGCTATTGTTGCAGAACAATACGAAGAATCCCATACCGTTAACATTTCACCTTCCTTCTGAGATGTTTCATACGGATGAAGAAATGTCTTATGTGAGTTTCAATATTAACAAGGTAAAGGTTAAGATGAAGCCCAAGTTTGAAGGAAGTCATCTTACAGTCGATGTCTTGATGAAAGTTCAGATCGATTTAATGGAACGTATGTTTGATTTAGACATGGAGCGACAGAGCAGACAGTTAGAACGAGCGATTGCGGAAGAACTAAAAAAAGAATGCCAAGATCTAATCAAGAAAGCAKGGAAGTACCAAGTTTATCCATTTGGTTTAGGGATTTATGTAAGATCACACGACTATAAAAATTGGAAAAAGATCGAGGATAACTGGGGGCAAGTAATATCTGATGCCATAATAAATATGTCAACTCAAGTTAACATCAAAAGTATCGGTGTTTCCAAATAAAGCTAAGCGGAAGAAAAAAGGGGGGGGATTAATGAATAAATATTCGTTCAATCAAATCTCCTTGATCCAATATATCCTTATCATTTTTGAAACCCAAGTTGGGATAGGTATCCTATCTTTGCCTCGCGATTTAGCGAATACGTCTGGAACTGATGGATGGGTATCGATTGTATTGGGGTGGATGATGTCTATGCTATTAAGCTTAGTTATCATTCGTATTATGGAAAAAAATCCCGATCACACGTTATTCGAACTCTTATCTAAGTACTTTGGTAAGTGGGTGGGAAAAGGTCTAGCAGTAGTATGGATTCTACTAGCGGTATATGCGGCAAGTATCGTTATGCTTTCAACCATTCATATCATCAAAATATGGATTGTACAGGAAGTACGGAACTATATCTTAATGATCCTGTTTGTTATTCCCATCTATATGATTACAAAACAAGGGATAAGGATGATAGGGCTCTTCGCTGAGCTTGTTTGTTTTGTTACTTTGTGGATACCTTTTTTATTGTTATTTGCATTAAGGGATATCGAATGGATGTATCTTTTTCCAATAGGAAAAGAAGGGGTGTTTCCCATTCTGGCTGGCGTGAAATCAACCATATTTTCTTTTATTGGATTTGAACTAACTTTCATTCTTTATCCGTTTCTTAAGGACAAGAAATCAGCATCCAAGGGAATTGTGATTGCAAATTCATTAACGATGGTAGTCTATGTTGCCGTTACAATAGAATGTTTTATTCGATTCTCTCCAACGGAAGTCACGGATTATGTATATCCCGTACTTAATTTATTGAAAGTAATCCAATTACCTTTTATTGAACGGTTGGAGATTATATGTCTCAGCTTTTATTTGTTTATCATATTTATGACGGTGATTCCTTATCTCTACGCGGCTGCACTAGGAATAAGTCAGTTATTAGGCAAGCAGGATCATCGGAATGCTTTACGAATCATTTTATTTGTATGGGTTTTATCGCCATTCTTTTTTATTCCTACTTCTTCCCAAATCACTCAGATGGCCAATTCGTGGGGACTAGCAGGTATATGCAGCGCTTTCATATTACCACTTGTTCTATGGGTGTACGGATGGATTTTTCATTTCGTTAGAAAGGAATCCAAACAATGAAGAATTTTAAGCCTATTTCGTTAATATTGGTCGTTTTAATGATTGTATCAGGTTGCGGTAAAGCCGTATATATTGAGAATCAACAGTTTGTTCTTACAGAAGCTATTGATTTTAACGAGAATAATAAGTTAGTCGTTTACACGTCAACGCCTGTTTTCAATAAAGAAGCCAAAGATAGATTTAAAATCACTTTCTCAAGGGCTGACACGATGCGTAAATCCAAAGGGGAAATTGATAGTAAGACGAGCGGCAGACTTGCTTATGGAAAATCCCAAAATGTTCTCATAGGAAAAAAACTGCTGCAGCAAAGAAACGCACTTCCCTATTTAGATGTTCTCTTCCGGGATTCTCGAAATGAGATCAATGCGAATGTGATTGTGATTGATGGAACCGTTAAAGATGTCATGTATACGAACATGAGCGATAAAGGCCGAATCGCCAGCGTGATCAAAGATCTTGTAGAGAGTACTAATAAGAGCAGGGTTATCGTGCAAACTTCACTGCAGAAGTTTCATTTACAAGTAAAGGATAAAGGAATGACGCCTGTATTGACTGAAATGAAACCTGAGAAAAATGAACTCGTTATTACAGGTACCACTCTTTTACACAAAGATGGGACCTACGCGGTTTCTTTGAATCATCAAGAGAGTTCGCTGCTCATCTTATTGCAAGGCGACTCGAAAAAAAGCATACCATTAACGTTTCACATTCCTCCTGACTTGTTCCATACGAGCAAAGAATCGTCCTTTGTGAGCTTTAACATCAAAAAAGGAAATCCAAAGATCAAGGCGAAGTTCGAAGAAGATGACCATTTGACAATCGATATTCCGATGAAGGTTCAGATTGATTTGACAGAGCGGTTGTTTCCTCTAGATGTGGATGAGAAGAAAAAAGAACTGGAACAAGCCATTGAAAAAGAATTGAAAGAAGAATGCGCGGCTCTAATCAAGAAAGCTCAAAAATACCAAATAGATCCCTTTCAATTTGGCGTTCATGTACGTGCATTCCACTATAAAGACTGGAAGAAGATAGAGGATAATTGGGGAAAAGCGTTAGCTGAAGCAACAGTGAATATTTCACCTAAAGTGATCATCAAAAGTATTGGGGTTCTAGAATAGTCAATGAGATATGTTAATAGGTGATACCTATAAACGCGATAGATTTTATATCTAAAGAAGAGAGTCTCCTTATGGTACAATGAGTTCAGGATATAACGATAGGAATATGAACGAACTAGGTTTGCTAAAATAAGGAGTGAATGATTGTCATGGCTGATGTTAAAAAAATTGCGGTAATCGCTGGGGACGGTATTGGTCCAGAAGTCGTTGCAGAAGCAGAAAAAGTATTGAAACGTACCGAAGAATTATTCGGATATCAATTTGAAACAGAACACGCGCTTTTCGGTGGTATTGCAATCGATGAGAAAGGTACACCACTTCCGGAAGAAACGTTGAAAGTTTGTCAATCCGCAGATGCTGTACTTCTTGGAGCCGTTGGTGGTCCGAAATGGGACAACAATTCCAAAGAGCTTCGTCCTGAAACAGGTCTTCTAGGTATTCGTAAAGCGCTTGGCTTGTTCTCTAACATACGTCCTGCGTTCATCTTCGACTGCTTGAAAGAAGCTTCCACATTGAAACCAGAAGTTCTTGAAGGCACGGATTTGATCGTTGTTCGTGAGTTGACTGGTGGTATTTACTTCGGTGAGAAATTCCGTCGTGAAACAGCTAACGGCCAAGAAGCGGTTGATACTTGTGCATATAACGTAACTGAAATCGAGCGTATCGCGCGTCAAGCGTTTGAAATTGCGCAAACACGTCGTAAGAAGCTTGCTTCCGTTGACAAAGCAAACGTTCTTGAAACATCCCGCCTATGGCGTGAAACGGTTAACCGTATCGCGGCTGATTACCCAGATGTTGAGCTAGAGCACGTATTGGTTGATAACTGTGCGATGCAATTGCTTCGCCGTCCGTCCAGCTTCGATGTTATCGTAACAGAGAACATGTTCGGCGACATCTTGAGCGACGAAGCAGCGATGCTGACAGGATCAATCGGGATGCTAGCATCCGCTTCCCTTGGCGAAGGCGCATTCGGCTTGTACGAGCCGGTACACGGTTCTGCACCTGATATCGCAGGTCAAGGTATCTCCAACCCAATCGCAACCATCCTTTCCGTTGCCTTGATGTTCCGTTTGACTTTCGGTTACCACGAAGCTGCGGATTCCATCGAGCGCGCTGTGAAAGAAGTCTTAGACGCTGGTCACCGCACAGGCGACATCGCAGTGGATAAGAGCACAGCGATCGGTACGCTGGCAATGGGTCAATTGATTGTTGACGCAATGCGCAAATAAGTATACAAATAAGCTCGCACTTTCGAAGCAGATCTGCTTCGGGAATGCGGGCTTTTTTTCACACAAAAACGTATGCTGAGGAATGAATGCGTTCACAAGGAAATTGCCTCCATGGATTAAAATAATTATTATCTAGTATACGATCTAATTATTGACTTTCAAGTAGGGGGATGATACCATTTTATACGGATAATATAGAATTTAGATAGATTTTGAGGAGGAATTATACCCATGGCAGAACGTTTAGTTGGTAAACAAGCTCCTGATTTTACAATGGAGACAGCTACAGGTGACGGTACAGCATTTGGTAAAGCATCTTTGTCCGATTACAAAGGAAAATGGTTAGTTCTTTTCTTCTACCCATTGGACTTCACATTCGTATGTCCAACTGAAATCACAGCACTTAGCTATGCTGCTGATCAATTCAAAGCTTTGGACACTGAAATTCTTGGTGTTTCCATCGACAGCATCCACACTCACAAAGCGTGGATCAATACACCGGTTAACGATAATGGTCTTGGCAAATTGGCATTCCCACTTGCTGCTGACATTACGAAATCCGTTGCTCGTGACTACGGCGTTCTAATCGAAGAAGAAGGTATCGCACTTCGCGGTCTATTCATCATCGATCCAGAAGGCGAATTGAAATACGAAGTTGTTAACCACAACGACGTAGGCCGCAGCGTAGAAGAAACACTTCGTGTGCTTCAGGCGCTTCAATCCGGCGGATTGTGCCCAATGAACTGGAAACCAGGCGACAAAAACTTGGTTGTTAAATAAGTTTTAATTACATAGGAAGGCCCCTCGGTAAGCATGCGAATGCGGGCGGAGGGGTCTTTCTTCTTAAGGAGATTAGCGTATGGATAGTATAACGACGGAAGAGCTCTATTGGATACGTAAAGAAGATAATGAGGCGGTTGTGGGGCTCACTGACCATGCTTTAGAGAAATGGGGAATGATCCTATTCATTGAGCTGCCAGAAAAAGGTGTGCAATTAACGAAAGGTGCGTTTATGAGTTCACTCGAAACCGCAGTAGATGAGTATGATTTATTTTCACCTGTCACAGGAAAAGTGCTTGCAGTGAACATTCTGGTAGAACGAGCCACTATGCTGCTGTATGAGTCGCCTTATGATAAGGGCTGGCTGTTTCGAGTAGCCTTGGCTTAGTCTCCACCACCACCGCCATCGCCACCGCCAGAATCCCCTCCTCCACTATCCCCTCCACTATCATTGGAGTGCCCGTGATCACTGTGACTGCCATGACCAACATGACCACCATGATGATGACCACTATGATGACGATGATTCTCGTACAGCGAGGAATCGCTAGCAAAACCGCTATAGCTGGTGTCATGGTTGTCATGTCGACGTCTTCGCTTTCGCCTGCGCTGAGACTCTTGGGAGAAAGCAGAAAAAAGAAATAGAATGGCAATTACGAAAATGAAAATGGTGATGAAAGTACCCATATACAGGCCTCCTCGATAAAATAACTGGATTTTCTCCCGCTAATTCTGATTATTCTAAGCAAGTTTAACGAATAACTGGATTTTCTACATCTAATCCACGATATTTACCTCACAACCGACAGATTCATTAAATTTAACTGTAGAAAACCCATCTAATCAACTAATACGGATAAATTCACAAAAAATAAATGTATATTTTCCATTTATGATGAGAGATGGCATGGTGGTCACTACTATTGGGACTTGCCTGTGCTTGAAAAAAGCCGTCCCCCATAGAGAACGGCCGACATCACTCATTGCTATTTGGAAAGCTGTTTGTATTTGTTCAGATATTTGACCACAGTCAGTACATAAGTCGCATGGGACCAAGTAAGTGGAGCAACAGACACCGGTTCGCCGGAGAAAGGATCCAATTGCTCGGACAATACGCCACTTTCCATGGCGTGTTTGACGACCCACTCCAACGTTTTGCGTGGAGCCTCTAGGTCGCCAACAGACTTGGCATACTCGATTTCCCATTCTGCGATCCAGAGGGTACAAATGATCCAAGGATTGCCGGGCACTTTCTCAATATCGGTGGAACGTTGGAAGTAATAATCATGATGATAACGGGCGGAGCCACCGACTTCGGTTTTGATCATGAGACCTTCTTTGTTAGCTAACATCGTGCTTACCACACGTGGATCGTCAGCAGGCAGTACGCCAAATTCAAAAATACCGTACACAGAGCTTTCCAATGTCAAATCTTTCACCCATTGGCCGTCTTCCATATACAAGCCGCGAACGAATCGTTGTTCACCTTCGTCCCACAGATGTTTGAGGATACCTGATTTGATTTTCTCCGCGGTATGCTTGTAGCGATTGCTTCGCTCTTCATCTCCAAATAAGTTACTGAAGTTCGAAGCAGCGATCAATCCGCCATATACAGCCGAGGCTGTGAAGGTATAAATTCCGTAGCGTTCTTCCCACAGATCGTAGCTCGGCTTCGGTAAATTCAGTTCTTGATCAATGTAAGTGGACATGAATCTCGCCGCTCTACGAATGAGGTTCCGATATAGAGATTGCGCAAATTCAAGACTTCCATTTTTCTGGAAATCCTGCCACAGAGCAAATAACACAAGAGCTGTCTCATCTTCCTGAATTGGAAGCTGTACACGACCAGAATGAATATAAGGATGCCAGCTGGAACCTACGGTACCGTCCGGATTGTATTTGTGATGCAAGTAACCTTCTGGTGAAAGCACATTCGCACAGAAGTTAAAGAACGGAATAATCATGCCTTGGTAGCCAGCCATGGACATGGAATAAGCGATTAACGCACCATCGCGCGGCCACATGTAGCTGTAATGATCTCGGTTGCTCTGCATGATGTCAGAATCGTTCGCGGCAATAATAGCCCCGTTCACATCGGTCTGCGTGCGGACGAGCAACAAGCTTTGTTTGAAGAGGCGTTGCACTTCAGGTGTGAGATCGAAGTAGTCGCGATCGATTTTGTTCGCCCAGCGCTGCCAGTACACTGTCACACGGTCTAGCAGCTTGCCTGGGTGGCTGTCTTTGACATAGGAGTCAAGCTTCTTAACTTCCTCCAAATTCTTGCCTGCGCCCATCCAGTAGTAGAGCGTTTGATTGCCGTTAGGAGGGACGAACAGTCGAAAAGAGATCGTACTATCGACAGACCCCTGTGCAATCGCATTGCCCATTAGATGGCCGTCTTCAGCATCGCGCCATGTGCCTTCGGCGTTATAGAACCTTTTGACACCGGTAGAATATTGAAATATCCCTTCCGTGCCAGTACTTCCGTTAAACATAAAGTAACGATCTTTTTTATAATGAAAAACAGTATTCGTAGAAGGGTAGTAAGCGGCTGTATCACCAACCTCTGTCTCATTAATGAGCAAGTCTTGGTTGAAGAACATACGCACTTCACGAACCGTATTCGTGTGATTGGTAATATGAATTCGTTTCAAATAAATATCCTCACGCTGGTGAACACCGTCATTCATAAGCAGAGTAACGCCGAGGCCGGGATGTGTAGCTGTCACTTCAGTGACGAGGGAATCCTCCACATATGCGAGCTTGAATTGCCACTCAGGGGCATTCAGCCATGCGAAGTCGCCATCTACCCAAACACCAACACGGCACTGATAACCGCCAATATGGTTAAGCTGGCCTACGAAAGGATAGTACAGATCCCGCATGTAGGAATGCTGATCGAGGTTAATAAGGAATTTTCCATTTCCKATGACCAGATGTCTTGGCAATACAATCACTTCCCCACTCATTTGTTTGATCGCGCATTCAGATCAGGCCAAGAGGACTGAACGATGGAGCACAAGTCTTGCAATTAGGTTACCTAATTCTGACAAAGGAATCAATGATTCTTTGAAAAAAAACTGAAAATTCTTACTGGTCACGCTTTCATTTGGTATGGATATCCAAATTACTTGATTATTTCCTTTTGATGCGGGGAATGATTGGTTGAAGCAGCCAGATTCGAAATCACAGCCTCGTAAACGTGAGTTGTCAAATATCCAATTTTCTTCCAGTTATATTCACTGTGAACGGTTCGTAACGCGGTAGCAGCAAGCTTAGAGGCGTACTGCGGTTGTTCCAATAGCTGAATGATTTGTGCGGCTAACGCATCCTTGTCGCCTGGCGGACATGTACATCCGTTAACCCCGTGGCTGACAATCTCCGCAAGGCCTCCCGTATCTGAAACGATGAGCGGCGTTCCGCTGGCCATCGCTTCCAATGCGACTATTCCGAAAGGTTCGTAGAGACTTGGGAAAATGCAAATTTCTGCCCTTTGTAAAAGCAAGCTTTTGTCAGCCTCATCGAGAAATCCTGTGAAGCTTACCCGATCTCCGAAGCTAAAGGCGAGTTCCTCTAACGCATCGCGCTCAGGACCCATTCCAGCGATGACGAGTTTGGCATCTGGGTATTGAATGAGTACTTGCGGCATCGCGGCCAAAAGGGTGTGAACGCCTTTTTCATACACAAGACGGCCTAGAAAAGCAAGAACACGCTGCGGCATTTCCGTAGGGGAAATGGCGTTAGCAAGCAGGGGATTCATCGTAAATAACGCTGGATCTGGCTTAGGCAAGGGAGAAATACTGTTTGGAATTACGGTTATTTGGTGAATAGGAATATGAAAGAGCGCCTTCATTTCCTGCCCCATGGATAGACTGCAAACGATGAGATGATCGGCCGCTTCTGTTAATTTACCTTCTATGGTATGAATCCGCTTTTGAAGCGGTGACTCGAGTTTGCCAAGATTACGTCCTGTTTCCGTAGCGTGAATCGTTGCTAGAAGCGGGAGGCCAACTTGATGCTTGGCGACATGTGCCGTGTAGTAAACAAGCCAGTCATGCGCATGCACCAGATCGAATACGATGCCCTGTCGTAAAATGCCCAACATGAGATCCGTGAACGCCATATTCATTTGGAATACACGATCTAGGAAGTGCAAGGAATCTGTTGTTGGAATGACTTCCGCTCGATGAATATGGACCCCCTCGGAAACTTCATAAGGAAGAGACCCTGGGGACTGACAGGTGATGACATGAACGGAATGTCCGTCGGCAGCAAGCCCTCTGGATAAATCACAAACCGCTCTTGCCAGTCCGCCAATGACATGTGGCGGGTACTCCCAAGCGAGCATGAGAATACGCAGCTTGGACGGATGGCTTTGTTGGGGCGCCTCTATGTTCGAGGCAACGGCAACTTCGCTTAAAAGTATGACGCTATCTACACTGGATGAGGCGCGTAGAAGGGCATGTTCAGAGGAAGATGGCTGAAAAAGTCGATAATGAAGCTCGGGTAAGAAAGGCGTCTTTCGTTCCAAAGCGTGCACCAGTGTGGCTAGCTCTTTGTCAGATCCGCCATTGTCTACTGTATTCATAAGGTTATGGAATTGGGATAAATGCGTTTCGATGCGCTTCGTCGCGTAAGAGGTGACCGTATCCGCATCCAGAATAAACGTCCAGTCGCTGCTCTGCGCGAGCATCAGCTCCCGCGCCGCTTGATTCAGCGCCCGCAGCTGCACGCTGCTAAGCGCTGCCGGGTCCTGGTGCTGCTGCGCAGCCAGCACCATGCGATCCTCCGCCGCGTGCAGCCGCGGCGTAACCCACTGGCTGCGCGGCTGCAGCCAGACCTCGGCATAGCCGCCGCGGCCCCAGCTCGACACCGGAAGCGTTGCGATGGTGGTCGGCGCATGGGCGGCGGCGTAGCCGCCGAGCGTAGTCGTCTGCACGACTACGCTTTCATCACTGCGCGCGGCAAGGCCGCGCAGCACGGCTTCAAGCCACTGGTGGCCTTCGTACCACCAGTGCCCAAGCAGTTCGGCATCGTAGGGGCATACGATGACATAAGGCTCTTCAGGCGCAGACGCAGCCTCTGCGCCTAACCCCAGGCGCCGCTCCGCGAGGCGGCGCACCTGCGCCACCCGGCTAGCGATGAAATGCTCAGCATGGAGCTGAGCTTTCTGAGCGGCCCGCGCCGGGTTGTAGGGCACTTTGGCGTCACCATTGCCGGTGACGCTGTAGTACTTGAAGCCCGTGTTGATGCGTGCGCCGTCCGGCAGCATGTAGGGCTTCAAGTAGGCCCACTCGGCCCCGCCTTCGCGGCCGAGGTCATGCCCGATATCGCGATAATATTCGCGATAATCGGGGTCGCCGGGGTACCCGACCTCGGCGCTCCAGACATGGGCGCCGGCCTCGGGATCCCGGGCGAACGCACAGGCGCCGCCTGGCGTGCGCAGCGGCAGACCTGCGATGTCCTTGTCAGGGTCGCCGTCGCGGCGGGCTAAGGTGTGCGCATGCGTATCTACGATGAAGTAACGTAGATCCAACGCTTGCAGGTGTGGCTCAAGCGCAGGCGAATAGCCGCACTCTGGCAGCCAAATGCCTGCAGGCGCGACCCCGAAGTGCCGGCGGAATTCCTGTACCGCCGACTCGAGCTGCGCACGCAGCGTACTATCGTTCTTTACCAAGGGGAGAAATGCATGTGTCGCGGCGCAAGTAATTAATTCTAAGCAGCCTGTGGAGCTAAGGCTGCGGAACTTGGCAATGAGATCGCCGTGGAGCCGATCGTACAGGAGGCTGAGGCGGTGATAGCGATCCGCGTACAGCTTAGCTAACGGGCCGAAGGCTTCATCGCCCCATAGGCGAATGACTTCACGCTGCCCCAACTCGCAAAGCGAGGAGAGGTGCTTGCGAAGCCGCAGATGCATGCGGGAATCTTCGAGCATGGCAAGCAGTGGTGGAGACAATGACAAGGTAAGTCGGAAGGGCACTTCATCTTCTATAAGTTTTTCCATCATGTCGATGAGAGGCAAGTACGTATCGACAACCGCTTCGAAAAACCAGCGTTCTTCTAACGTAATGTCAGATGCATGATGGCGAACATAAGGGATATGGGCATGCAAGAGCAAAGCAACATAGCCTTGTACGTTAGTGCTCAATCAGTATCGCCTCCAGATTCCATATCTACAAGGTAAGTGTTCTTCGGGACATACAACGAATAGGCCGAGAAATACGCATGTTCATCAGGCGTTACTTGCGGTAAGAGAAGAGACGTTAGCTGGTAAATGAAAGGATGATCAGTTTCCACTGAAAGATGATCGCTAGGCAGGCTTATCGCTGGGATTTGAATGATATTGGAATGCAGAAGCGGAAGGAAATACCCTTGCTCATTCCGGATACCTAGTTGTGCATAATACGATTGACCGAAGGCTAACCCGCTGAGAAAGCAGGAATCTCCAGGGGGAAGCATAAGCTCTGAGACCCGATCTGCGGGTTGCTGCTGCTTGCTGAAAGACATGCTGGGAGATGGATCGACTACTTCGTGAAACCGTAGTGTAGGAGATAAAGAGCGCCAGTCCTTCTGGAAATGTTCTTGCAGGAGCATCATCTTACTGGAAGAAATCTGCCAATAAATAAACTGGACAGAAGKGGATTGTGCCAGTAAATAAAGGGTATCGCGATCAAGGGCAAAGGGGCGTGCTTGAATAGAGATCAGACTCACCTTTTCTGCTTGCTTATGTTGGAAGAATGAACAATTGCACTAATCCTATGTTTTATTGTATCATATGCGCCATATAAACCAAAAATCTCCACCCCATAAGAAAGGGGGGAGATTGCTTGTGTACCACTTGCGGTTGCTCATCATGATTGGCCGAGGGTATGGGTGATCTTGTGACTTACTTGGTAGAAATGTTTTCTTCCATGTACCTACTCTCCGTAAGTCTCATTAGAGAATCATACCGATTTGCCGATGTAAAAACCAAGAGATACTCATCTTGTTTTACATTGGTGTAGGAGGCTCTGAATCCGGTATGATACTGAACTGTCATGCTGGAGGATTGATCGTCATACTGCACAAAGGCTATCTGTCTGGAAACACTCGGAATCATGTTCACGCCGCTCTCCCCTTCATCTTAAGAATTCGGAAAACACGTAATGGATCGATCATTACTATAATTATGCTTATTCAAACACATTTAGAATGATTTGGCATACGCTAGCTCTCTTATGAAAAAGGAATTTCACACATTTGTAACGAATATATTAAATTAATCCGGGTTCGACGATTAGGAGGGAATTCCATGAGTTTTTGCTGTGGAGCCAGTATGATTGGAACAAAAGGTACTTTGAAGCACATACGTACACAAATTCACAATGTGCCCATCCTCTTCTGCCCGGTATGTCACCATATTGAGGTTCACTATCTGGTGGAGAACGAATATGAAATCCTTGCTGAGTATGCCCATGGGGATGGTGCTGTTGAAGTCGATTTTATTGAATACGTTGATGGCAAAGATCATCTGTTGCACGACAACTGTGTAAATCATGAAGGCGAAGAGCCGCTCGATATCGTTCGCTGCCAAATTGACATGGCGTTAGATCTGTTAGGATTCGCCAAAACGATTGAGGATCAGGAATGGGAAGAGCAACTTAAGAAGCGATTAAAAATGCTTAGCGCACGCCGCGACAAGCTGAAAAATAAAAAGACCTCTAAGAATTCTTAGAGGTCCGATTAAATGGAAAACCTCCTGCTAATTTTCTGGATTTTGCTGTTTTCGAAGCAATGGCCAGAGAATAGTTGGAGGTTTTTCTTATTTGACTTCCAGCAGCAGTTTTGCGAATTCTTTCTGCAAATCACGGCTGAGGGGGATCTTGACGGAAGTATGCCTCAAATGAATGACAAATCTCCGAGAAGTGGGGAACCCGCTTTCTTTCACAAAAGAAACGACATGCCGCAGATTCACTAGATAGCCCTTGAAGGGGCTGAACATATGAGGCGTGCTTTGAGCCAAAATATCCGATAAATTCGAACTGGATTCCATTTGTGCCCCGTTTACCAGATGAATTCTGGAGAGTCGCTTGTCTTCCTTTTCCACAAAGAGAATGGCATCTTCGGAGATAGGAAGTTGTGATTTTTGATTTTTAACGGTAATCCACGTTGCTGAACCAGGCTGTGGTTCTTCCGAAATACGGCTTCGATCTAATTGGATTTCTGCAATCGTTTTGCGGATGGCCGCTTGAAATTTGGGCAGCATAACAGGTTTGGAGAGAAAATAGACAGAATCAAGCTCATGAAAGGCGGTCAAGATATGCTCGGTATTCGTTGTTCCGCTAACCATAATGACCTTCATTTGATACCCCGAGAGTCGTAAGGCTTGCACAACGCTGATGCCATCCAATTTACCTTCAAGCCCAATATCCATGAGGAGTATATCAGGTTGCAGCTTATCGTAATCCCTCAGAAATTGTTCTCCGTCCGATACAATCGAAATGACCTGTAATCCACATTGCTGACAATAGTTTTCAAGTAATTGACCTACCCAGTAATTATCTTCTACGATGGCGACTGTAAAGCCATGCTTCATTTACTGATCTCACTCCAATCCTTTCTAAGACAATAACAGGAACTTTTGTCATCTTATACGCTATAACAGCCAACTTAGTCCACTTTGAAGGCAAAAGTATGAATATCTTGTATACTTTTAAATGTAATTAAAGAAATTGTCAGGTTGCTTATCGCATGATTTCGTCGCTTAGAAATGAGGGAAAGCGCAATTGTTCACATGGGTAAAATTGATACTAGCTATTATTCATTTTGTTCCCATGCTCTTATTCTCCTTGTTGCTATTTCGGATTCGAATAAAGCCATATTGGAAACAAATATCGCTAGCCGTGCTGGTAGGCTCACTGCTCTCATTAATTAATAATTCGCCTTTAATATTGGTTTGCATCATATGTATTTTATTGATGTGTGTATGGAAATATCGGTTTGTACCTGCTTTACTTATAGCAGTTTCGGGCTACATTATGCCAGTTCTTATATCTACGACTGTCATTGTGTGCGTCGATTTCACACAAGATGAAGCCTATAATGTGATCAAGAATGATCAAACCATTACTTTTGTGACGCGCTTCTTTATTCAGCTGGGCACATTCATATTCCTCATGACGCTATATAAGCGGAGATTAGGATTTACCTTTCTTTCGCATTATACGAGAATTCCGTTCAATCGAGAAAATGTCGGGGTATATTTATACATGATCGTAGTTATTATTGGCATGATCTACCGTCATGCTTTAAGTGATAATGTATTCAGTGTAGTGATGCCTATTCAGCTATTGAGTATGGCAACGATTCTCTTCATCTTTGTCATGCTAAGTAAAGAACTTGGCTTTCAACGATGAGGGACATTGAGTACCCAATGATTCCAAAGCGTGACCATTATTAAATGCGACATAATCAAGAATAGTTTGATGATACTTCTTTTGTGGTATTGCTGCTGCAATAATGAAGGGTGCATTTTCATAGGTATCAAAATAAAGTTTGCCTTCTGCGGAGGCATACTTTTTTATTTTGTTCAGATTTACGAAAAGATGCATATCCATTTTCACAAAATGATGCTCTGTTAATGTTTCAATAAAGTGTGTAAAGGCCACCAGAGATTCGACCTGTTCTTCTCGCATGCCGTCTTCTGAATAGTAGATAATCGATTGGATGCCGAATTCGACATACCAGATCGTATCCAGATTTGCTTGCGCAGGCTTCGACCAGGTGGAAGTTTCTTCTAGATATCCTGCCTTTTTAAGTAAATCCGTATACGGGTATTGATAAGCTTGTGCCAACTTTCTCAAGGTCTCGGGAGAAGGTTTAATGACATCATTGGTCGTTCGATTACGACCCAGTTCCAAATCTCTAATATATGCATGAGATAGGCCGCTCTTATTAGCTGCTTTACGCAATGAAGCTTTGCCTCGTAACGTTTCAAGAAACTTACCGAAGTTATTGCTTGCTTCCATATGAAACACCTCCCTGTCGTACCACCTCTATTCAACATTGCTCATTTGAGAGGGCATCGTGATAGAGGTTTTCTTAATATTATAAAGGATTGATAAAGCAATTGAAACCGTAAACAAGGGTTTATTTGCCAGTAGGTGCTCATTTAGAGATCTGTGTTATAATGAATCAGCAAATTATTTATAAATTTCATCATACGTACCCCCCGAATTGTTATATATAAGGACGAAACTACTATACTGTGAGGTGGAAAGGTGCTACTGGTACTATTCAAAAAGTTTCTGGGAAAGAAAGAGTCCCATGGAAAAAATGAACCGCAAGCCTCTTCACTTGAGGTAACTATACATGAGATTCAAAAGGGAGACCTGCGACTAAGGAATCAATTTATTGCCGATTATCAGCCCTATGTAGCTAAAGTAACAAGCAGGTTTTGCAAGAGATTTATTGATCCCGCAAGAGATGATGAATTTAGCATTGCCCTAGCGGCTTTTAATGAAGCTATTAATCAATACTCTTCGGTTATGGGCAGATCTTTTCTAGGTTTCGCAGAGACGGTTATCAGGCGAAGACTCATTGATTTTATTCGTAAGGAGCAACGCTTCAAAGGGCAAATCCCTTACAGCTCGTTTGATCAAGAAGATGATGAAGATAACTTAATGAATCCAATTGAGGTTCATCAAGCCATCGAAGCCTATGAGAAGCAGAAGGGTTTAGAAGAAAGGCGAAGTGAAATTATTGATTTTAATCGCTGCTTAAGTGATTTTGACATTAATTTCTCGGAATTAACGGATGCCTCCCCCAAGCATGACGACTCAAGGCAGATGCTTTTCGGTATCGGCCGCACACTTGCACAGGATTCAGAGCTTATGCGCACTCTGTTGACGAAACGACAGCTGCCAATTAAAGAGCTGCTCGAGCAAGTTCAAGTATCTAGAAAAACCTTGGAACGAAATCGTAAGTACATCATTGCCATTGCACTAATTTTTAACGGTCCATATCCATATTTACGGGATTACTTACATATTCGCGATGAAGAAAGTTGAATGAAAGGAAGAACAGCGCATGAACAAGGGGATCGTAATGGAATTAAGCGAAAGCTCCATTATTGTAATGAATTCAAAGGGGCGTTTTGATAAGTTGCCAAGGGGGACGCGCAGCTGTGAGTTAGGTGAAGAGATTCTC
Source organism: Paenibacillus sp. 01T442 (assembly GCF_056398345.1). Taxonomy (NCBI): domain Bacteria; kingdom Bacillati; phylum Bacillota; class Bacilli; order Caryophanales; family Paenibacillaceae; genus Paenibacillus; species Paenibacillus sp. 01T442. The sequence continues at coordinate 136,031 of NZ_JBFTPF010000003.1, read as the reverse complement.
TACTCACCCGTGATGCGTCGGTTACATGTACCGCAAATGGCGGTCGTTTCAGCATTAGCAGCTGCTATTGTTATGTGCTTTGTTCTCGTCTCGACCTTGTCTGGTGGCGTGCCTGGCAATAGCGTTGTTGCGTACGTAACGATTGATATTAATCCAAGTATTGAGATTGGCATCGATAATAATGAGATTGTTCGTGACCTGCATGGACTGAATACAGACGGTGAGAATTTGATTCAAGCGTTAGTGTTTGAAGGTAAATCCTTAGAGGATGTAACGTCTGATATTCTCGATAAAGCCGAACAAGGGGCATTGGCGAAGGGCGAAGGAGATATTATTATTTCCTCAACGGTTGTAGGAGCCAAAACAACAGTCAGTGACGAAGCTATTGCGACGAAGCTGAAGGCTCAGGTCAATAAACACATCGCAGACAGTCATCCGGACCAAGTGAAGAACTATGAAGTGCAAGCTTTCGCTGCGCCACAAGAAGTAAGGCAGGAAGCGAAAGCAAGTGGTGTATCTGCAGGGAAATATGCGATCTATCTAAATGCCATTGATAATGGTGCCAAAGTATCGCTGGATGACATCAAAACGACTTCTATTCATCAACTTGCCAAGGACAACGGTGGTATTCAAACGTTCGTAAAACCGGATAAACCGATTGATAAGTCTTCTTTGCAAAGGTTACTTGCTGACGAGAAGTCCGGTAAGCTCAGTGAACGAGCTGAGCAGACCTCCACTGTTGCCAAATCCGGTTCGGGTAATTCATCGAATAAAGATGACGATAAAAACAGTAAAAATAACAATGCAGGGAGTAATACCCCAGGCAAAGCGACGCATAAACCAACGCCGACACCATCATCGAAAAATGATCGTGACAAGAATGACAATAACGGTAGAAATAATAGCAATAATAATAACAGTAACAATGGTAAGAACAACGGAAATGATAAGAATGATAACGATAATAAGGATGATCGCAAACCGACCCCAAAGCCGGATCGTAAGGATGATGGCGACGACGGGAAGAAACCTACGGTTACGAACAAACCAACTTCTACACCTAAGGCAACTCCAACACCAAAGGCAACATCAACACCTAGGGCAACTGCGAAGCCTACAGTGAAACCAACAAGTTCAAGTAAACCTACGGTGAACCCATTTCAGCAATCGAAGGATGACAACGGGAAATTCCCAGGTGTCAATTGGGACTGGGGAAGCAACGATCGGAACGACAATGGTAATCAAAATGAGGGAAGAAGATGAAGGAAGAGCACCTGAGGCATTTGTCTCAGGTGTTTTTGCATGTAAGTGACCTCGTGCATAGCATGGAAAGTAGAACGGACTTGTATTACAATATTGAAGTGAAGAAGGAAGCTCTTGCGGGAGAGCATGAGGAAGAAGAAGAAGAAGTAAATCTGGTGGTGAACCAGCAAACCTGAGGGGGAATAGGGCTTGAAATATTCAACATTTGGGAAGTCAGGCTATAAAGTGTCGTCATTAGGGTTTGGCGCCATGAATTTGCCTAGCGTACCCTTGGAACAAGCGAGAGAAGCGCTTAATTATGCTTTGGATCATGGCATTAATTACATAGATACTGCGGCAGCTTATAGGAATAGTGAAGAAATTATCGGGGAGTGTATCTCGCATCGAAGACAGGACTATTTCTTGGCAACGAAAACGGGAGCACGTGATTATGCGACAGCGAAAGCGGAAATTGAGCGAAGCCTGGTTCGGATGAAGACCGATCATGTTGATTTACTGCAAATTCACTATGTGAACAATGTAACGGAATACAAGAAAGCGATGGAAGTCGGTGGCGCCTACGAAGCTGCATTAGAAGCTCAGCGTGAGGGGAAAGTGCGATTTATCGGCATTTCCGGACATCGTCCAGATCTACTTGTCAAATGGATCGCGAAAGAGCAATTCTCACAAATATTATTTCATTTGAATTTGGCACAGCCGTTTGCCTTGGATGAGCTAATTCCCAAAGCAGCTGAGATGAATTTGATGCGTGTAGCGATGAAGCCTTTATCAGGTGGATTCATCCAACCAGTAGATCGGGCGATCCGCTATCCGTATAGCCAAGATGTGCATGTAACCATTTCAGGAATGGTTAGCGTCAAGGAAGTGCAAGAGAATTTGGATGCGCAACGGAAAGAAGTTGGCCCAGAGGAGCGCCGTGAACTAGAACAGCTTGCACTTGAGTTAGGTGAGCACGATTGCAGACGGTGTAATTATTGCTCCTGTCCGCTGGAAATCCCGATCCCTGACGTGATGATCGCGAGCAAGTTCAGGGAGAAATTCGGCTTGCTGCCGAAGGGGGATGGATTTTTCCAGCGTCATCAGGAAAAAATAACTAGCTGTGCAGACCATGATCCTTGTAAAGTGGTCCCGCTGTGTGAAGCGAAGTGTCCGTACCAACTACCAATGTCATCGGTTGTGCAGAAGGCTGCTTCGTTTTATTAGGGAGAAGCTGCTATCTGGAACTCGGCAATGCTGCTGGATGATTACATGCGTGTCAGTTCAGGCGAATAACTGGAAAAAGTCCAGCTAATATTGACTAAAAACATCGATTTAGAGGAATAGATGGATTTTATGTAGTTAATTTAGCAGAATTGGCTTGGAATCGGCAGATATGCGGAAAATAACTGGAGTTTTTCCAGTTAAATGGAATTTTCGGTGTGAAAGGAAGAAATTAACTGGAGTTTTTCCAGTTAGTTGGTGGCGCAATCGATAGGGAAGCAAGACAGGGAAGCAATACAGGAAATAGGTATCGCCTTGAGAGGCGAATAGTGGGAAGACTACAAGCAAGAATCGAAATATGGATGAGGGTAGGGATCATTTCCTATGTTTACTAAAATAACAGACATCACAACGCGTGTGTACACCTCGTTGTTGGATAATAACGAAGGGGCAGACGCGATTCTTGTCTGCCTCACAGAAGCGGAGCTGCGCCAGGACGGCGTCCTCGGCCTGCCGCAGCTCGACCAGGCCCTTGAGCGCATGCGCGCAAAGGGCCTATTCACGGGCGCCTCAGGCGAGCTGGAGGCGCTGCCGACCCACGGGCTGCTGCCGTACGCGTACGTGCTGGTTGCGGGGCTCGGCCCCGCAACCACGCGCGATACGCTGCGCGCAGCCGCGGTCTTTGCAGCGCGCAAGATGCTCGCGCTGCAGTTCGAACGCTTGGCGCTGAAGCTGCCAAGCGGCTTCGACAGCCGGTCAGCCGCCTCGGCGCTGACCGAAGGGCTGCTCCTCGGTACGTACCGCATCGCGGCGTACCGAAAGAACGAGCCTGCGCGCGCGGAGCTGCGCCAGGCGGTGTTGCTCACAGAAGCGCCTGCGGATGCAGCGCTTCTGAAACAGATCGCAGCCGCCGAAGCGGTTGCGGAAGGCACGAACTATGCCCGGGATCTCACGAACCTCCCGGGCAACAAGCTTGTGCCGGCTTCCCTCGCAGAGGAAGCCATCAAGCTCGCCCAGCACTATGGCTTCGCCATAGAAGTGCTGGATGAGCACGAAATCGCCGCCCGCGGGATGGGCGGCCTCACAGCGGTGGGCGCKGGCAGCGTCCACCCGCCCCGTATGATCACCCTGCGTTACACGGGTGATCCGGGCAATGCCGACGTGCTAGGCCTCGTAGGCAAGGGCGTGACCTTCGATACCGGGGGTATCTCGATGAAAAAGCCCGACGGCATGGAAGAAATGATCAGTGATATGGGCGGAGCCGCCACACTGCTCGGTGCTCTGCACGTCGTCGGTCAATTGAAACCGAAGGTGAATCTGGTTGTGGTCATTCCCGCAGCAGAGAATATGACGTCAGGTACGGCATACCGTCCAGGGGATATCGTCACGATGCTCAGCGGGCATTCCGTGGAGGTGCTGAATACCGATGCGGAGGGTCGTATTATTTTGGCAGAGGGGATCACCTACGCGAAAGCGCAAGGGGCGAACCGCTTGATCGATGTGGCGACATTAACGGGTGCGATTTTGATCTCCTTTGCAGATATCGCAACAGGGGCCGTTACGAATGACGATGAGTTCATAAAGCCATTTCTGCAAGCAGCAGGAGCTGCTGGCGAGAAAGTATGGCAGCTTCCGAACTATCCCGAATATCGTGCGATGCTGAAAAGTGACGTAGCAGATATCAAAAACGCGACATCCTCCGACCGCTGGGCAGGCGCGATTACAGCGGGGCTGTTCATCGGATACTTTGCCGAGGAAACGCCGTGGATCCATTTGGATACTGGTGGCACAGCTTGGCTGTGGTCGGCCAAAGGCATCGAGCCCAAAGGGGCAACCGGTGTTATGGTTCGTACGTTAGCTGCGTACTTGTGCGGCGAGCAGCTTACTTAATCTTTTTCAAATGAAAAATCACCCACGATTGAGACTTCCTTACCTACTTGTTGCATGTAGGCTGAGATCTCAAGCGTTGGGTGATTTTATGTTTTGTGGCTATTAAGCGCCAACCTGTTGCCCCACAGAGGCAGGCTGTTTAAAGTTGGTTTGCAATAATTCTTGAATATCCGAAGTACGAATAAGTAGACGGTTTACTTCATTGGTTGTATAAGAGAGATGTTCGGTGCGCTGCTCGAGTTGGGCTAAGGAAATGCCAATCCAATTCTTCTTACGGCGATGCTTGAACAGGTCGTATTTGAGTACGGTAAGCGTTGCCGCAAATGGATCTGGCTTTACATACACATCTTTCATATTATCTGCTAAATTGAAGAAGAGCTTGCCGCCATTCCATTTGATATAACCTGGTTCAAAAAGGATCACGAGAAAATCAGTATCTCCGCCGTCCTTATTTTCCATGGAAATGAGGCGTACAGCGCCGTCCCCTTTGGGCTTAATATATTGATTCGAACGGATATCTGGTAAAAATGGCACGACAAGAATCGGGCAAACACTAGCGATATACAAATAAGTAGTTGACTCCAATTTCATAGAGAGTACAATGAAAATCAAAAAGAGCAACGAAGTTGCCAGCAAACCCCAATATTTAGGTTTCATAAGTTTACGATGATCCCGCCTGACATGATAGATTAGGTAGTCACTCCTATATTAACATAAGCGACCCATAGGTTGTAAACTATTAGATCCTGCTAACTTGCTAGATCGACAAAAGGAGGTTTATGACCTGTGAAATTATTCGATCCGAACGCGCGTAAGTCGAAGAAAAAAATGTCCACATACCGTAAAAGCTTGCTAGTCGCGACATTTGAGGGCTTTCCAGCTGTTATTATTTTTCAACTGCTTGGCGGACCGTTCTTAACTGGTTACTTGATTTACTTGGGGGCAAGCTCGACCGAGATTGGCCTTATTCTAGCGATCACGACAGTCGTGAATATCGTGCAAATTGCGATGGCAGTCGTCATGCAGAAATTCCGAAATCGGAAGCGGATGCTGATTATTTTTGGATCCACGCATCGAATATTATGGGCTTGTGTAGGGTTAATCCCTTTTCTATTACCTCAAGAGTACTGGGTGATTACGTATATGATTCTGTACACGGCTGCGCATCTGGGGAATGCGGCTGGGGGAATTGTGTGGACTTCACTGATCAGTGATGCGGTACCTGGACCGATACGTGGGCGTTATTTTGGACTGCGTAATACCATTCTGGGCGGCGTGAGCTCGTTGGCGCTCTTCGTAGGCGGTCAGATTCTCGATAAATACCCGGGTGAGCAAGGCTTCAATTACATATTCATGATCGTAAGTGTTTGTGTAGTTCTTAATGTAATTGCTTACTTTTTGTACCCAAATCCACCTTTTGAGCCTTCAACGGCAACCAACCCAGTTGGAATGCTCCAGAAGCCATTAATGGACCGTGCGTTTCTTAAAGCGATTATTTTCCTAGCCGCCTTCCTCTTCGTGCAAGGATTGACCGTGCCTCTTTTCTCCTATGTCATGCTGAAGTTGATGAACATTTCCTACKGAACTGTTTCCTATATTACAGTGGTACATACCTTAGTCATGATGGCTAGCTATTATGTATGGGGAAATTTGAATGCGCGATTCTCAGCGCAAACCTTGCTATTATGGTCGTTACCGATCATTGCGTTAGCGTGTTTATTATGGGGAGCTATTGCTTTCATTCCTGCTGTTGTTGTGCTTTTCATGGTTCATATTGTGCTCGGGATTGGCTTGGGAGGCTTCAATCAAATGGTTTTCGCTTTTACAATTGGGGATACGCCAAAGAGTGAGCGTCCGATGTATATTGCGACATACTCGGCGATCACAGGCTTCGCGGCTTTCTTGGGACCTGTTGCAGGCGGGAAGATTTATGCCCTCATTGTGGATCAACCTGAGTGGGTGCAGGTGTATGGCGTATCCACGATAGTTGGCGCTATCTTGCTCATACTTGGCTTGTGGGTAGGACGTTATGTATTACGAACAGAGATAAGGAGTGGCGTTTAGGATGTCTAAAAAAAGAATCGGCCTCATCGGCCTAGGCGATATTGCACAAAAAGTATACTTACCGCTGCTTTCCGTCCATGAAAGGGTGGACCTTGTAGGGATTATGAGCTCTACCTCAGCGACTGTGGAGCGCATGAAGGCGAAATATAGGGTGCCTTTCGGGACGACGYAATTGGATGAATTGTTGGCGCTTGGGTTGGATGCTGTTTTCGTCCATAGTCCGACGTCGACGCATTACGATATTGCGATGACATGTATGGCGCATGGTGTTGCGGTCTATGTAGATAAGCCGCTTTCGTATGCGTGGGCAGAGTCCGTGGAAATGGCTTCCTATGCGGAGCGCAAAGGTGTACTGCTTGCAGCGGGCTTCAATCGTCGCTACGCTCCCCTCTACATCGAGGCGAAGAATTGGTTGCAGGAAGCGGGCGGATTCGATATGGCCTCAGCCGTCAAACATCGTACCAAGCTGCAGGGACATAGCGCCAAAGAAACGCTGTATGATGATCTCATCCACATGCTGGATACGTTGCTTTGGTTAGGAGAAAGCTCTTACGAAGTGAGGGCCTCCCATCAACAGGTGGATGACAACGGTAAATTGTTGCATGCATCAGGAACGCTGGGCTTCGGTTCTGCAATAGGCTCCTATAGCATGGTCAGACTAGCTGGTGTTGATTTGGAGAAGGTAGAGCTGCACGGCAGCGGCAGATCCGTCGAGGTAACGAATTTGGAGTCAGCAGTCTTTTATGATAAAAATGCCGCTCCGCGCCTGCGCACCTTCGGCAGCTGGGATACGGTGCTGGAGCGCCGAGGCTTCGCTGGTGTCGTCCAGCATTTCTTGGACTCGCTGGATAATCCGAATGCTTGCGGCATTCGGGGGGATCTGGTGCTGGCTTCGCACGAGCTGGTGGAGAAACTGTCGGTGTAAGAGCAACTAGTGAAGCAGGAGAGTATGTTGGATTTTCGGAATAGAAATGCTGTATGCGTTACGTAGTTAGAAGCCCTCATCCTGTAGTTAGGGTGGGGGCTTTGATGTTAATAGAAGATTATGCCGATTACTTGTTACGGTAATTACGAGGGGTCGTACCAGCAATTTTTTTGAAGGCGCGCCCAAAATACGAAAAACTATTGAAGCCGACAGCTTCCGAAATTTCGGTGATCGGCATTTTGGTGTTGGCAAGCAACCGCTTTGCGTGATGAATTCTTGTTTGGTTCAGAAAATCGGTTATCGTTAGGCCGATTGTTTTTTTGAACAAATGGCACAAGTAATACGGATTAATATACAAATCCTGGGCAAGCTTCTCGAGTGAAATATCCGAGGTGAAATTTTTGGATAAATACTTAACCGCTTCTTCAATTTTGGGATTAATCGTATTTCGTGCAATGGACTCCACTTCATGGTCTTCCCCGTTAAAAACAAGCCGGTGTATTTCCAAGAGCATTTCGTTGAGGTAAATCCGCATAGCCAGCAAGTCACCGGTATTCAGCCGCGCATATTCTTCGTGCAGCCGTTGGAGCAGATAGTCAAAATGGCGCAGTCGCTCGCCGCTCATCCGAATATGCCGATGCGAGTTGCTGCGATCAAATACACTGAGAAATCGTTCCCGGATTTCGGGTTCTAACAGTTCGGGCAAAAAGTGGATGGCAGAACGGGTACTAGGCGTTTGCAGCTTGGGTGAGCTCTTGTGAGACTCTAAGGAACTGATCAAGATCATGTCGTTTCCTTCAAGCGGATAAATATTTTCTTCAATTAGAAAGTAGCCGCTGCCTTCATGAAATAGATAAATTTCAAATCCAGCATGGGAATGAAAGTTCATATAGAAGTTTGTCTCGGTTTCCTTATATTTCATGTGAATGGGTAATTCTAGTAATTTATTGTTTACGAAAAAGTCGGTCGATTGATAGGTAGTATTCTCCATGTCCCAATCCCCTTGTGGTAGAATGCGCTCTCATTTATATTAATGGGTAAAAAACAATAAAGCAATATTGGTATGGTTTTACGCAATTGATCGAGAGATTTGCATCCGTTTTCATACTATACTTGGATTCAGAACCGCTAATAAGCGCCAATCGGAGGTGGCGACAGAGAGAAAGGCGGTATACAATCGAGGGAGCTGGACAGAGGATGGCTGTTGTAATGAAAGAACACATAAAAAATGCTGCAGATCGTGTGTATCGTTATATGACGGAAAGCAGATCGACCGACTGGGGTATGAACATGAATGAATGGGATTGGGTTCCAGGTGTAGGTACGATCGCACTGTTGCATTATTATGAGAAAACGGGCAATCAAGATGTGCTGGACTATTTAACCGGGTGGGTCAAACGAAATCAAGAAAAAGCAGGTCGTACAAAAGTTATCAATTCGATGGCACCATTTGCTATCTTTCCAAGACTGTATGAACTAACCAAAGAAACGTATTATCTGGATCAAGCCAAACAAATATCCCAGTGGATGGTGCAAGAGGCTCCACGTACACGCGAGGGAGCATTTGAGCATACTGTCACCGAGAAAGACAGCTTCCCTGAGCAAGTATGGGCAGATACAATATTTATGGCTGTTCTGCTGTTAGCTCGCACGGCGAAATTAACCAAGGATGCAGATCTTGCAGAACAGGTACTGGAGCAGGTCAGCTTGCATCTGCGTTTACTGCAAGATGAGGAGACAGGCGTTTTGTTCCACGGATGGAACTGTGTACAAGAGAACCATTTATCCGCAGCCAGATGGACGCGAGCGAATGCCTGGGTTTGTGTGGCGGTGCCTGAGATTCTGAGAGAAATTTCTGAACTCATCACCATACCAGCAGAGATCGGGGCAAGCTACAAGCGTATGATTGACGGTTTGATTGGTTATCAAAGCGGCAATGGTTTGTGGCACACCGTTATGGATCGTGCAGACTTTTACCAAGAGACGTCAGGTAGTGCGGGCATTGCTTGCGGTATTATACTGGCTATTCGCACTGGACTCCTGGATGAGACCTATCACACACACGTAACAAGCGCATTACACGGTGTATTGGGGAATATTAATACGGCCGGGGAAGTAAACAGCGTTTCCGGAGGCACACCGATTATGCCGACGATCGAGGCGTATCAAGGCATTGAGCGAATACCGACCTTGTATGGTCAAGGACTCGTTCTGATGCTGCTGGCAGAGTGCTTCGGTCTTGAGTAAATTTAAGTTATTTCTAGTTCTGGAGGGTTAGGCATGAATGTACAAACTTCCGCGTCATCTACGACCGGCCCCCGAAAACGCTCACTTCTGCGAAGCATGTACCGCTATCGCAGGTTATATGTGCTCGCGCTTCCCGGCATTATTTATTTTCTCTTATTTCACTACGTGCCTATGTGGGGCGTGTTGATCGCGTTTCAAGACTACAGTCCTTTCCAAGGATTTCTCAAAAGCGATTGGGTCGGGTTCAAACATTTTGTGGACTTTTTCCAAGGGGACAATTTTCTAAGGCTCTTGGGAAATACGTTAACGATCAATTTAATGAAGCTTGTCTTTTTCTTCCCGGCACCGATTGTGTTGGCGCTTTTGCTCAATGAGTTGCGGAATGCACTGTACAAAAGGTTTGTGCAAACGATTGTCTATCTGCCTCACTTCTTGTCGTGGGTCATCGTCATCCGGATTTACTCGCTGATGTTCTCCTCAACCGGTTTTGTCAATGAACTTGTGGTTATGTTCGGAGGAACGGCTAAGAAATGGATGATGATGCCGGAGCTATTTCAGATCACCATCGTGCTTCAAAACATCTGGAAGGAAACGGGCTGGGGTACAATCATTTTCCTTGCTGCGCTGAGCAGTGTATCGCCTGAGATGTATGAGGCTGCAGTGATGGATGGCGCGAGCCGTTGGCGCCAGCTGTGGAATATCACGCTTCCATCGATCCGTCCGACGATCATCATGCTGCTATTGCTGCAGTTGGGCCATATTCTTAACGTGGGCTTCGAGCAAATATTCTTGATGCTGAACCCGCTCGTACTGGATGTAGGGGACGTATTCGCCACTTATGTGTACCGGGAAGGTATTCTCCAAGGGGACTTCAGCTTTGCCTCGGCGGCTGGGTTGTTCAACTCTTTGGTAGGACTCATCCTGATTCTAAGTGCCAATAAACTAACCAAAAAACTAGGCGAAGAAGGGCTTTTCTAGAGAGGTGAAACCATGAGATTCAAACGAACATTTGGCGAGGTCCTATTTGACCGCTTCAACTATGTACTGCTTGCACTTGTATCGGCTGCCATGCTGCTGCCATTCGTCAATGTATTAGCTTCATCGCTCTCGAGCGGGGTCGAACTGAGCAGAGGCGGTTTAGTGCTCTGGCCACGCGGTTGGACACTGGAAGCCTATCACTATATTTTCAAGCAAGGGGATTTAATTCAAGCATTAAGTATCACCGTGTTTATCACCGTTGTTGGAACAGCGTTAAACCTGGTCATCACGTTTACGCTTGCATACGCATTATCCAAATCGCAGCTGCCATTTCGCAATCCGATTCTGATGCTCGTGTTTTTTACGACACTATTCAGTGGCGGGATGATTCCAACCTTTATTCTCATCAAAAGCTTAGGTTTACTTGACAGCTTATGGTCGCTGATCATTCCTGGAGCGGCAAGCGCATTCAATGTCATCATCGTGAAATCGTTCATGCAGAACATTCCAGATAGTCTTGAGGAGTCGGCAACGATTGACGGCTGTACGGAGTATGGTACCTTTTTCCGCATCGTGCTGCCGGTGTCTATGCCGATCATCGCGACGATGATCCTGTTCTACGCAGTTGGCCATTGGAACGAATTTTTCCATGCCATTCTATATATCAATAACCCGGATAAATGGCCAATGCAAGTATTCCTGCGCCAAGTGCTCTTGGTCCTGAGTTCGTCGGAGCTCAATGCTTCCATGATCGATCAGAATGATATGATGCAGTTGGCAGAGCCAATCAAAATGGCTATGGTCATTGTCGCTACACTGCCGATCGTGCTGGTGTACCCGTTCTTGCAGAAGTATTTTGTAAAGGGTGTCATGATCGGTTCCATCAAAGGTTAAGCATCACAAAGATAATAATCAAATTCGCAATCTATGCTAAGGGGGATTTTGAAAATGAAACAGCTATCTCAGAAAACGATTTATACTTGCTTTACCGTAATCATCGGGGGGGCCCTTATTCTTTCCGGGTGCGGCAAATCAGATACAGCTTCATCGAGCTCAGCTCCCACCAAGAATGCAACCACTACGCCAGCGAAGCCAGTGCCGATTACGTTCTCGATGAATGTGAATACCGTGCCTGATGTTGATAACAATGATGGTATTAAATGGTTGAATGAAAAGTTTAACATGGACCTTAAATTTACACCGATTCCTAACTCGAACTTCCAGGAAAAGTTTAATGCGATGGTGGCATCGGGTGAGATGCCTGATGTGTTTACCTATAACTATGATGCAACCGCAGTCAGGTTGATAAAGCAGGGAGCAGTAGCTCCGCTGGATGAGTATATTTCCAAATATCCGAACTTGAAGTATACGAAGCTGCACTATGACAATATCAGCTATAACGGCAAGGTGTACGGTATCCCGATTGCCCGTTCACTCCTGTCTGCACCAAATGCACCGCTGATTCGCCAGGATTGGCTGGATAAGCTGAAAATGCCAGTGCCGAAGACATTGGATGAGCTCTATGCCACGATGCAGGCCATGACGAACAACGACCCTGATGGCAACGGCAAAAAGGATACGTACGGGCTTCAACTTGGTGAAATTACTGGCCGTATCGGTGATTTCAACGGTCGGGAATTCTGGGGAGCGAGCGATTTGCTTTACAGCTTTGGTCTCGATGGCTCTGGTTGGGTGCTTAAGGACGGTCAACTTGCCATGAACGAAACACTCCCTGAGTACAAAACCTACCTGGACTGGCTGAAAAAAGCTGTTAGTGAAGGCCTTGTCGATCCAGATTTCGCCTTGAATAAAGCGAATCAGGCGCAGGATAAATTCTTCAAAAATGGTAAAGGCGGGATTACATTTGACTTCGTTTCGGTCATTCGTAACTTTACGACTACCGTTCCTAAGACTACACCTGGCGCTAAGCTAACGGCCTTTGAACCACCTGTTGGTCCTACTGGGAAAAGTGGCGTTGTATCCGGACCAGGTAACGTCGGCGCCATCTTTATCAGCTCTGCAGCTGCCAAAGATGCGAATAAATTGAAAACCATTCTGCAATGGCTTGACTACGGTCCTTCCAAAGATAACGGCTATGTCGTAGCGGGAACACAGAAATTCAACAAGCTGCAAAATTTTGGTTTGGATGGCGTTACTTTCAAGACGAACCCCGACGGAAACGTCGAAGTGACGGACAAGGATAAGTTGGCTAAGCTTGGCGGCGGATACATTCTACCGACACAAGCGCTGCCAAGTCCGGAAAACACGAACTACACGAAAGATTCGGATGATCCAGAAACGTTGAAACTGGAAATTGCAGCGAATGATATTTTGATCAAACATCTAAAAGCTAGTCCAATTGCCGGACTTCAATCCACTACGGAACAAAGCACACCAGACTTGTATATGGAACTTGTAAAGGCGAAAGTTAAATATGTCATGGGTCAACTTAGCTCCGCTGAATGGGATCAAGTGTTGAAATCATTTATGGACAAAAATGGAACCAAAGTAGTGCAAGAATATAACGAAGCGCTTAAAAATGCTAAAAAATAAGACATCTCCCCCGGTGAAACGGGGGATTTTTTCCAGCTAACTTTTGTAAAGGAAGGGCAAGACACATGATGAACTCATCGATCAGACAGTTGTGTAACGATATTGTGCAAAAGCAGTGGAACAATTTTGATATTCAGAAGCTCGCACTCAAAACGAGAAGAGGCCCGGCGTACAATYACCATACGAACATACGCAACGCCGAGGTTCATATGATTCGCGAATCGTTTTACTTTGCTTTATCGCTGCTGGACCGTCAGGCTGAAGGTGATACCGAGCTTGCAGCTGGAATCATTGGACGTTTGCTTGATTTCCAAGAACTAGATCGCAAACAGTCCAATTATGGGATTTGGCCCTATTATATGGAAGAACCCATCGCGGATATGGCCTCGCCAGATCGCAACTGGGCTGACTTTTGCGGAAAAGCGTTAATTCAAGCTTACGTAGATCATGCGGATAAATTGCCACAAGAACTGCTTACCCGAATAAGGACTTCACTGGAAGCGGCAGCAGTGTTAATTATGCAACGCAATGTGATGCCTTCTTATACGAATATTTGCATCATGGGTACCTATGTGTCGTTGCTTGCTGGCGAATTACTCGGGAATATGGAACTGTTCACTTATGGACGGAGCAAATTGGAGCTATTGCATGAATATTGTACGTTTCACGGCGCATTCACGGAATATAACAGCCCGACATATACCGTTGTCGCCATTGAGGATTTATCGCTCATGCTCAGACATATCCGTGATGCTGCGAGTCTGAACATGATTGAAGAACTGCATGACATGGCTTGGGCTTCCATTGCCGAGCATTATCATAGTGCTACCCGCCAGTGGGCTGGACCGCACAGTCGATCCTACGAAACGCTGCAAGGGAAAGGGCTGCTCTCATTTCTACAACTTGCAGGGCAAGGTCGACTTCAATTCCTAGAGGAGAATGAATTGGAGATTAGCGCGTTATGGGCACGTGTGGGGCTGAATATGCCCGAAGCGTTTGTAGCGTACTTCAAGACAGGACGTGCAGCTTCATTCACGGAGAAAGTGATTGTAAAGGGAGCAGCACCTGTTATTGCATCGTCATACCTAACACCTGCTTTTGCGCTGGGCTCCTTCAATCATTGCGATCTATGGAACCAACGCAGACCGTTGACGGCGTATTGGGGAGAAGCGGAACAGGCTACGAGTTTGCGCTTCCGCTGTCTTCACGACCAATACGATTTCAGCTCCGGCTTGTTGCACACGATCCAACACCGAGGCCATCTGTTAGGCATTGCTCGGTTCTGCTCGGATCATGGTGACAAGCACTTTGTACTGGATCCGATTCAAGGAACCATACATGCGTCATCCCTGCTGTTCCGTTTCGAGTTTGGCGGAGACCGCAGTGGGCTGATGCTGCCRGATCAAGTGGATGCAGGGAAACCGTTGCTGATTCGTACGCCTCATGTGAAGATCGGACTCATGCTTCATGAGTGCCGCTTCGGAACGTACACCCCGCAGGTTCGGCTAACAGAAGATGACGCAACGACCTCATTGGAGATTGTTATGTATGAGGGTGAGGGCAAGGATTTGGCGCTTACCGAGCTAATTGAAGCCCATGTGTTGTTCGGTTTAGTTATCGAAAGCGCAGATTGTCCAGACGATGAATGGCTAGCCAAGCTCGCTGGCATGAAAGCGGTGAACCGTGATGGACGGTTACAGCTTACTTATGAAGATGCAGGTAAGAAACTGAATTTGGAGGCACCGACTGGTGTATGGCCATTCCGCCAATCCATGCTAGAGGCAGTGGGAAGCAAGGAATTGAAGATCGAAGCAGGTGCTCCGATCTGGTCAGTGTAAAAGGAGGAGCGGGTTGCCGCTCCCTCCAGAAACAAAATGTAAGCGCAACCAAAACAATATGGGAGGTCAATTATGCAGAAAAGTTCCTTGCGAAACAAAAGCGTACGGTGGTATTCGCTCGCTCTGGCGGGGCTGCTGTCAGCCGCATCCTTCTGTCCGGTGGTGACAGCTGCCGATAGTGCGGCGATGACACCAGATACCCCGATTTACTACGACAGGGTTGATAACGTCTACCCAGACTTAGCTAAAAGCGAAACGATGTTGAGCTTTTTCCAGCAAAATCTGATTGCCAATCAGCAGCCTGATGGCCGATTTGATAATTACCCGCAAAAGGTATATGTCTCGGGCAGCAATCTGGCTGCGGGGAATATTACAGATAATTATGGATTTGAAAAGGGTGCTTCCAGTGTGCCGCAAGGCTGGAGCCTGACGGATGGCGCTAGTGGAACACCCAATCAGGTGAATGTGACTTGGGAGCAGGATACATCTGTCGCATTGGAAGGCAGCGGTTATACCAAAATGGACGCGCAATCTTCGGGCAGCGCTGCTCTTGTTCAGCAAATAAGCAATCCGGTTCATGTGATGGTTGACTATACGGCACCTGCCGATGTGACAGTTACACCAGGCAGTTTGATGATTTTAAGCGCATTCTATAAGGCTGAACAGCTGGTAACATCGGCACTGGGACAGGGCATTTACGCGAAAGTGACGTTCTTGGACAATAACGGTCAAGCGATTGGTACGCCTTCTGTGTTCACTGGTGCAAGCGGGGCGGCAGGCTGGCAAGAAATTCGAGGACTTGTGACCGTTCCCTCGCAGCAGCCAGCTCGTATCGTCGTGCAAGCCGGGATGGATGATAGCAAGGGAACTGTGCTTTGGGATGGAATCCGTTTAATGCGCGTTGATACTTCGGCTGGCAGCGACCAGATTCCTTATGCGACCAAAGGCACGGCAGCTGTTCCTAATGCCGGGTTCGAGACTACAGCATCTTGGACGGCTGTTAAGGAAAGCGGTGCTTCGACCATTACGGTATCAGGGACGGGTGGATACAGTGGAAAAGGTGGGCAGATCGTAACGTCATCAACCTCAGCGGTCGCTCTACTAAGCAACACGCTGTCCGCGTCAGGCAATGGTACACGGCAATTCGGCGGTGATTATCGTATTTTTAATGTGAAATATAAGACGGAACAGGGATTTGCCGCATCCGATGAGCAGGGTGTGGAAGCACGTCTCGTTTATCTCGATCAAAATAAACAGCAGATCGGGAGCACGAGCTTTTACGGCGCTCCGACAGCAGGGCAGTGGGGCGAGATCAATGGTATTTTCGATACACCATATCCCGTATATTATGTGCGGATCGAATTGCGCAGCAATCATGCCCAAGGCACTGTGACATTCGACAATGTCTCATATATCGGTGTTGACCAACAAGCTAGCAGTACAGAAGCTGGACTCGGAACGCTCGGATTGCTTGCTTTTAATTGGGGGCACACCGGAAAGACCGATGACTTGCTCGCGAAGCGGACACGTGATGGACTTGATTTTTATCTGAAAAATAGAATCATGACCATCGATAACATCGCGAACGCATCTAAATTGATGCCTGGCCAGAACAACAGCGGAGCGGCTTACCTGCCCTATAGCGTAAGTGGCGCAACTACAGGCGCGGACTACCCGACGACTGCCTTTGGCCTGCATAATTTGGCAACGGCCATTCAATATGGAGAGGGCTTGTTTACGGAACAGCAAATGGCGGATGCCAAAGCGAAGGCGTTATCGATGTGGACATGGCTCACACGGGTGTCTCAATTCAATACCCAGCAATCGATGAATCAATCGCTCGTTGCCTTGCTCTGCGGCATTCAAATAGCCAACTTGCTTCATGATGACAATTTGAAAAAGGAAATTCGTGATTACTACGCCATTGGCATCGACGGTACTAACCTTCCGTTAACATCAGGCGGAGTGCGTAAGGCGGCACGCCAAAATATAGATGGTTATAACATTTTTTATGAAGTAAACGGCTTTGATGTGAGTTATGCCGGTGTTTCGTTAAGTGATCTTGCAGGGATCCTGCAGGTGCTTCCCGATGGAGATACAGCATATAGCGATGTGAAGACGCTGCTGCATCAAGATGGTCTGGAAATGGCAAGTTATTTTAATGTCAGAATGGCAGCTGACGGTTGGATATTTGCGGGTTCGCGCCATAACGAAGGCGGCAGCTCTGCCTATAATATGGGGAACTTTTCAGGACTCTCGTACTGGGGGCATGAACTGCAGGCGGATCTTGGGCGCTTTCTGATCAAATCGTTCTCTTCACCGATAATGACTTACGGCGATACGGCGAACTTAGGACATATCGCGGTTCACGGACCGCTGCAAATGTATGAAACGATGGAGCACTATCCATGGGATCGCACGCAACAGCAGAAGCTTGAAACGAACAGCCTGCGGAAAGGAAACGTGTCGGCTTATTTTAAGACAGATGGCAGACAGCCGCTCAATATTTCCGTTTCGGGTACAGATTTCATGGAGAGTCTGTACGATACCGGCAGAAGCGATCCTGATAAACCGGGCTTCCCGAAAATCGATCGCGTGAATGGTTGGTACGTGAAGGCGGCAGATGGAAGCAGACAGTATGATGACGTGAAGCAGCTTACGACCAATCAAGTGCTCCCCAATTATTTTGTTCGGCAAGACGATGGAGCAAGCACTAATGGGATTAACACGACGAAGCAGTACTATATCACGGACGGGAAATCGTTATATAACGTACTGGCTGTTCGATTTGGCTCCACACAAAGCTATTTATCGCTTGGTGAATTGATAGGGCTCCCCTACATGTCCGTGCCGAATCGATTGTATGCGCCAGGGACCACTGAGCTTGATCGAATTCGTATTAACGGCCTCTATGGCACGGATGGTGCGCCGCTTCTTGACTTGGCCAAAGATGCTGGCACCATAACAAGCCCAGCTTTCGTTGCCGGATCAGCTAGAGTTACTGGCTTCCCAATGTTGAAAGCGGAGAACGCGCCTGCTGGCGGCGCAGCCAAGCCGACATGGCTGTCCATTGCCGATGAAGGCGCATTAAGCGCAGGGTTTGTCACAACACCAGGTAAAATTATGGACGATTTGTATTCTAAAGCGCTGTGGGACCCGACAAATGTCCGTTCATCTGCGAATAATGGCAGTATTGTGCAGTTTGCAAACAGTGACAAGATTACGGTTCAAGTGACGGATAGCACGCTCGCCACAACTTATCAAGAAGGAGATTGGGTATACTTCGTCAGCAAAATAGAACCAAATGCAGGTGCAACTGGGTTTTCTGTGAAATCCGTTGCGAAATACGATGGACGAACAGATGTTCTTGGCTCGCTGACAGTTGAAGACGAAGGCATGAAACTCGTGTTGCACGATGGGCATTCCTTATTTATTGATAAAGCCGGAAAAACTGCTCTGATCGACGGCCATGCCGTACAAGGATCCGACTTATCACGATTACGCCAGCAGTTAGGCGCTACACAGGGAGGCGATCCGTTGCATTTTCCTTATGCCTTGGACTTGAATAACGATGGACAAATCAATACCGCCGATTTGGGGCAGCTTGGTTATTACATGCGGCCAACGAAGAATCAGCCTTAAGGAGGGTGAACAATGATAAAATGGAAAAAATCACATATTGCTGTAGCTCTGCTTGTCACTTTGACCGCAGCCTCCTTCGGGATAGTGCCGAGTCCCGCAGCAGCCGCTACAGTTGTGGGGATGGATGAAAATTTCAACTCGCTGCAGTCAGGGAACTTCTCGGCCACTAATTGGACACCGACCCTTACACTGGATGGATCCATTCAGGTTGTCTCTAACGGCGGAGATCTGTCGAATCAGAGTGTGCGACTTGAAAAAACAACTACAACAGCTGCAGCTAATCTTACATTGGATCGAAAGAATTTGTCCGTAACGGGGAAAGCCGTCGTTAGTTACCGACTTAAGTCAGACGAAACGAGTGGAACGAAGTCGGCGCCATATATCTATGGCTCTACCACAAGTAACAATATGATCAGTCTATCTATTTCGGGTACGAATATTAACGCCTATAATGGAGCAACGAGCAGCTCTATTTTGTCAGGGTTTCAAGCAAATCGGTGGTATCATGTCCAGTTTATTCTAGATACCGCTACGAAAAAGTATGACGCATATGTAGACGGCGTAAAGAAGGCGGCTGGATTTGCCTTCCGGGATACAACCGCAAGCACGGATACACTGAAACTCGTCCGCTTTTCCCTGGACAAAGCACAGAAAGGAACGATCCAATTTGATGATTTATTCGTGGATCAACTCCCAGATTCGATCGTGATGGAGCCCGACTATCATTTGACGGTGAATGCCGCTCATAGCTCGCAAGTTACAGCGAATTACAGCGATTATACGTTAAATGTGACGGATAAGGCCTTTTACCGTTCATCCAATCCAGCGGTGGCGGCCGTTGATGATCAAGGCAACGTCACAGGAATTAGTCTGGGGACGGCTATCATTACCTCCTCTATTGGAGATGTGACCGCTTCGACGACGGTTACGGTTTCTACCGCTCCTGTGCTGAACGAAGTTCAGCTTGATCAAACCAATTATGTTTTGGAGGAAGGCGAACAGCAAATTTCCGTACTCACAGCCGTTTATTCAGATGGAGCGAGAATAGCGAACGGACTGCCAGGCGTTTCGTTTGTATCGAGCAACCCGATGGTTGCTTCTGTCGATGCCAGCAGTGGCAAACTGAGTGCGCTTCATTATGGCACATCGGTGTTGACAGCCACGTACGGGAATAAAAGCGCTACAGCAACGGTGACGGTTCTACCAATCCTTCAAGAGCTTGTCTCATTGTCTCCTGGAGTTGGTGGGATGGATCTGATTGTAGGCGGTACGGCCAGAAGTATTACACAAGCTGTTTATTCGGACGGCTATATAACCGATATTGGCAACTCTGCGAGATACACTTCGGATCATCCGACCGTGGTGGTGGTGGATGCTTCTGGTAACGTGCTTGCTATTTCAACTGGGCAATCCGTCGTAACCGTGACGTACGGCACCAAAAGCATCGGATTTCCAGTTCGAGTCTCTTCCATCCAGCTGGACAGTAGGGCATATACATTAAAGAATGGGGCGACGCACGCGACCACGGTCAGCTTAGTCAGGCCGGATKGGAGTCCTGTCGACGTAACCGGACAGTCGTCCTTCCAAGCGGCAGACCCTTCGATAGTTAAGGTTGATGCCGATGGGAAAGTAACCGCGCTGCGCAGCGGTACGACGACAGTGACAGCCAATTATGCAGGAGCGGAGGTGTCTGCTATTGTCACTGTACAGGGCGATGTCGCTGCTTCCGAATTCACGCTTCAGACAGCCGCTTCGAAGGATACATTAACCGTGAAAATTATGGCTGGAAGTGATGCGATTCATGGAGCCTTAGGTCCCATTTATTCGGCGCAAGCGGAATTCGGTTATGATCCTGCCGAATTGCAGTTGCTTAGTATGGAGTCGGAAATATTCACAGGGACTGGCAATTCGCTGTCTGTGACGGACAGTGTGTATGAGATCGCTGGGCAGCCCTCTGGCTTTCAAAGCATAATAACGCCAGAAAGCGGACGTATTTTGTATGCCGCAACAAGAATAGGCGACGTGGATGATGCCAATTCGGTTTCGGCAGCTGCTGTAAGTGAAGTTGTGACACTTGTCTTTCATCTGACGCATCCAGGCTCAGTTGCTCATTTACAGGTGGGCAATATGAGCGTTGGTACGTTGGTTAATGATAGCGTCATTCAAGTGAGCCCGAGTCTAATTAGCGCCGAAGTCAAGCGCGATACAACGAAACCTGTTTGGCCCGAGCATAGTCAAGTAACAGCAGGGCAAGTGAGTGCGAACAGTGCTCAACTAACTTGGAGCAGCGCAACGGATGAAATTGAAGTTAGCGGTTATCGGATTTATAACGGCAGCCGATTGGTCGCTTCAGTTCCTGCTTCAACAAGCACGTATCAAGTGACCAATTTGCAGTCTGCCACTTCGTATACGTTTGCCATCGAAGCAGGAAATGCTGCTGGCAACTGGACCAATGACGGGCCTGTCGTTACCGTGAGAACAGGTGGTACAGAAACACCGCCACCTACGCCATCACCAGACCAACCGGTGAAACAGCCTGAAATACCCGAGAAACCAAAGCAACAAGATCCATCAACACCAATCCTACCCGGCGCAGGCGCTTCCGGATCATCGAAATTTAAGGATGTCACCCCAAGCTTCGATTGGGCAGTGAAAGCTATTGATTCCCTTACCGAGAAGGGGATTATTCAAGGCACGTCGGCTGCTTCATTTGAGCCCGGTAATCAAGTCTCACGTGCTGATGTGATCACGTTGCTGGTAAGAGCACTTCATTTGAGCGCCGACTTCCAAGGTAATTTTAACGATGTTAGTCAGGGAAATTATTACTATCAATCTCTCGGAATTGCCAAGGAGCTTGGCATCATGTCCGGTACGGGTAATAATGAAGCGATGCCAACGCAAGCGATCACCAGAGAAGATTTGATGGTGCTGTGCGTCAGATCGTTGAATGCAAGCGGCAAGTTAAACACCCAATACAATGAATCGGTGCTCAACGATTATGCGGATAGTGCCAGCATTTCCGCTTATGCGAGAAGCAGTGTAGCTGCACTGATCCAACTTGGCATCGTAGAAGGGGACGGGAAAGGACTCAACCCCCGGGGAACGGCATCCCGAGCCGAAATGGCCGTTATTTTATTCAAGCTTTTAGAAAAAATGTCGATCACAACAAAATAACACGTTCATGCAGATAACAAAAGGCTGTTCCTAAAGTAGAATTATCTACTTCAGGAACAGCCTTTTCGCAAGTTCGGGACGATTATCCGCACGTACAGTTCAGAACCGGCTTCCGAGCGGCCAATGCCTCATCCATCCGGCTGACGACAGTTGTATATGGGGCATTTTTAACCAACTCTGGATTCTCTTCTACTTCTTTGGCGATGGCGATCATCGTATCGATGAAGCTATCCAAGGTTTGCTTGCTTTCCGTTTCCGTCGGCTCGATCATGATGCATTCTTCCACGCTGAGCGGGAAGTAGATCGTTGGCGGGTGGTAGCCGAAGTCGAGCAACCTTTTGGCAATATCAAGTGTACGTACGCCCAGCTTCTTCTGACGATTTCCGGACAGCACGAATTCATGCTTACAGAAGCGGGGATGGGGTACGTCGAAATAAGGCGTTAAGCGAGCTAGCATGTAGTTGGCGTTCAACACAGCGTATTCGGATACGTTGCGCAAGCCTTCCGGACCGAGCGTACGAATGTACGTGTAGGCACGAACGAGGATGCCGAAGTTGCCGTAGTAGCCTTTGACGCGACCGATCGACTGCGGATAGTTGTAGTCAAAATAGTAGCTGTTATCTTCGCGCTTGGCGACAAGAGGCGTTGGCAGAAATGGAATTAGCCGTTCTTTGACGCCGACAGGGCCAGCGCCAGGGCCGCCTCCGCCGTGCGGGGTGCTCATGGTTTTGTGAAGGTTGAGATGGACCACATCGAAGCCCATGTCCCCTGGTCGCGTGATGCCCATAATGGCATTCGCGTTCGCGCCATCATAGTAGAGCAGTCCGCCAGCGGCATGCACGATTTCGGCGATCTCGACGATTTGTTCTTCGAACAAACCGAGTGTGTTCGGGTTCGTGAGCATGAGCGCGGCCGTATCTGAACCGACGGCACGGCGCAATTCGTCGAGATTCACGAGGCCGCGATCATCGGATTTAATTGTCACGGTCTGGAACCCAGCAACCGTTGCACTGGCTGGATTCGTGCCATGCGCCGAATCGGGACAGATGACCTTGGTACGATGCTCACCGCGGCTCTCGTGATAAGCTCGAATCATCATGAGACCGGTCCATTCACCATGTGCGCCAGCCGCAGGCTGCAAGGTTACGCGATCCATGCCCGTGATCGCTTCGAGATCATGCTGGAGATTGTACAGCAGCTCCATCGCGCCTTGTATCGATTCTTCTGGCTGATAAGGATGAATATGGGCGAAGCCAGGGAAGCGGGCAACATCTTCATTAATTTTGGGATTATATTTCATCGTACATGAGCCTAGCGGATAGAACCCATTATCCACGCCGAAGTTGCGACGAGAAAGCGCCGTGTAGTGGCGGATGACATCGACTTCATACACTTCGGGCAGGTCAGGTTCGAGCTGCCGCCGAAACTTGGCCGGAAGCAGTTCATCGATATTCACATCGGGAACATCTGATTCGGGTAAGGAATACGCGACGCGTCCAGGATGGCTCATTTCGAAAATAAGAGCTTTTTCGTTGTTCATACGAGTTCCTCCAATGCGGCTGCGAAGCTATCGATATCTTCGCGTGTTCGTTGCTCGGTGACGGCGATTAACATATGGCCGGCCAGTTCGGGATAGTCGCGGCCCAGATCGTAGCCGCCGATGATATTGCGCTGGAGGAGCTGACGATTCAGCTCCTCGATGTTCGTGCCGTCTGGCAGCTTGACGGCAAATTCATTGAAGTAGCTGCCAGTGAACGGCAGCTCGAGTTTGGTTGACGCGGTGAGGCGATTCGCCGCGTAATGGGCCTTCTGGACGTTGAGTGTGCCAACGTCTTGAATGCCTTGCTTGCCCATCGTGGACAAGTACACGGATGCGCAAAGCGCGAGAAGCGCCTGGTTGGAGCAGATGTTCGACGTGGCTTTCTCACGTCGTATATGCTGCTCCCGCGCTTGCAGCGTAAGCACGAAACCGCGCTTGCCATCGCGGTCCACGGTTTGGCCCACGATGCGCCCCGGCATGCGGCGCATCCAGCTCTCCGCGACGGCGAAGTAGCCGCAGCTCGGCCCCCCCAGCCCAGCTGGAATGCCGAGCGGCTGGCAATCGCCGACGACGATGTCGGCGCCGAGCTTGCCCGGCGCTTCGAGCAGCCCGAGCGTGAGCGGATTCGCGCTCACGACGAGCAGTGCGCCCGCGCCGTGCGCGAGCGGCTCCACAGCCGCGAGATCCTCCAAGCAGCCGAAGAAATTCGGCGATTGGAGGATGACGGCGGCTGCGTCGCTCTCGAGCTTGGACGCGAGATCGTCCAGATCCGTGACACCTTCGGGGGTCACGGCGATCTCGACGACGTCCAAGTTCAGCCCGCGGGCGGACGTGCGCAAGACGGCGCGCGCCTCCGGGTGCACCGCGCGGGACACGAGCAGACGGCTGCGCTTCGTCGCGCCGCTGGCAAGCGCGCCAGCTTCGGCCAGCGCTGTTGCGCCATCGTACATCGAGGCGTTCGCCACGGCCATGCCGGTGAGCTCACAGATGTACGACTGAAATTCAAAAATCGCCTGCAATTCCCCCTGGCTAATTTCCGGTTGATAAGGCGTGTACGCTGTGTAGAACTCTGAGCGTGAGATCACATGATTGATCACCACCGGAAGGTGATGATCGTAGATGCCAGCGCCGAGGAAGCTGGCGTAGCGCTGGAAATCCGCATTGCGCCCCGCCAACTCGCGCATATATCGGAGTAATCCCTGCTCGCTGAGGGCATTCCCTACTTGCAGTTCACCCTGAAACCGCACCTGCTGCGGGATATCGCTAAACATCTCTTCCATGGAGGAGATGCCGATGGTCTTCAGCATTTCCTTTTGATCCTGCTCCGTAATAGGCAAATAACGATGTTTCATAACCGAAGATGCTCCTTCCGACCCGGATTCGGGAATTATTTCTTTTTGTGAAAAGGGGTAGAGACTACGGTTGCTTTCACTTGCGAGCCTCTGATTTCGACATACACATCCGTACCTAAAGCGCTATACGCGGCATCGATCAAAGCTAAGCCAACATTGGTTTTGTACGTTGGAGATTGTGTACCTGTTGTTACCTCACCAATCTGTTTACCTTCGGCGTATACGGCGTAATGAGGACGTGGAATGCCGCGTTCTTGCATTTCAATACCGACAAGCTTACGGGGTACACCGTTTGTTTTTTGCTCGAGCAGGGCATCCCGCCCTATGAAATCGCCTTTATCCAGCTTTACAAAAAAGGAAAGTCCCGCCTCAAGGGGCGAAATCTCCGAAGATAGCTCCTGTCCGTAAAGAGGGAGTCGCGCTTCAAAGCGAAGCGTATCCCGAGCTCCCAAACCTGTCGGGATGAGCCCATGCTCAGCACCAGCTTCGAGTAGATTACGCCAGAGCGTAATCGCATCCTTTTGATCGACATATAACTCAAAGCCATCTTCACCTGTATACCCAGTACGAGAGAGCAGCGTTGTCACATCTCCTACCTTCACGTCAGGGAGGAAATGAAAGGTTTTCAACGTCTGAATCGGTGCATCTGTCAATTTAGCTAAAATGTTCAAAGCTTTCGGACCTTGCAAAGCCAGCAAGGCAGTCTCTTCAGAAACATTGGTCAGTTCTACCTGACCTGCAAGATGCTGTTGCAGCCAAGCGACGTCCTTCTCAATATTTGAGGCATTGATAACGAGCATGTAGTTATCGGCGCTGAACTTATAGACGAGCAGATCATCAACTACACCGCCATTCGGGTAGCAGAGGAGGCTGTACTGACACTGGCCTTCCACCAGTTTGGACACATCATTCGTCGTAACGCGTTGTAAAAATGCGAAAGCATCCGGGCCTTGAATACGTACTTCGCCCATATGTGACACATCAAAAAGCCCGGCCTGCCCTCTGACAGCATCGTGCTCCTTCTGAATGCCAGTGAACTGTACGGGCAGCTCCCAGCCGCCAAAATCAATGATTCGCGCGCCATATTCCGCATAAACAGGGAAGAGCGGTGTTCGTTTCAGCATGCAAATAACCTCACTTTCATTGGACTTATTTACCATTGGTTATATTTCGGAAACACAAATAGGAGCAAAAAGTATGCAACACAAACATACCTTTTGCCCCTGTCCTTTATACCTGAGAGTTGCCTAGAACGGTAGAATCTATACATTCCATCGTTAAGTTTCCCCTTGGGTGTCCGATTTCCCGTGAATAACGAGTGTTCGAAGCTCTCCAGAGTCGCGTCCGATACAGGTCCTTTTGCCTGAGAGATTCACCGCTCCGGGCTTACTCCTTCGGCGCCGCCATTATGCTCAGCAGTCTCTCCCTGTATCCTCATTCGCCAATATTTAATTAGCCATATTTAACTTCATTATGTGTCTAAATTGGTGTAGATTGTCAACAATAACTTTTGATATGGAAGGTCAGTGGAGGGGCTGCATGCTCGTTTCACTGCTTCTGGGACGTCTATCTTGACTTTGATGTTCACAGTAGATTAAGCTAAAAGCAAAATTTGTAAGTGAGTGAGGCGTGGACTGATGAGCAACGTACAAGCCAATTTGTTATACACCAAAGAGCACGAGTGGGTAGAGAAGCTATCGGATACGGTGGTTCGCATAGGGATTACCGATTTTGCACAGGATCAATTAGGAGATATTGTATTCGTAGAGCTTCCGAAAGTGGGCGCTGCTGTAACAGCGAATGAGAGCATTGGGAGTGTGGAATCGGTCAAAACGGTTTCGGATATTTTCTGCCCAGTATCAGGCAAAGTAACGGCTGTGAACAGCACATTGGAAGGCTCGCCAGAGCTGGTTAATAATGCGTCGTTCGGTGAAGGCTGGATGGTCGAGGTTGAAATCTCAGGACCAGAAGCATTGGAAGGCTTATTGAGCGCTGCGGAATATGGCTCCTATATCGGTAACGACTAGGTTGTTTCCATTAAGATGCAACTAGAACGGATGGAGGTTTTTTCCATGCAATTTGGGCAAAAGCTGCCTCAGGATCCGAATGATCGTGTTCCTCCTGGGCAAACGCTGACACAAGGCTGGCCTGTGCTGCACTATGGGTCCGTGCCCTACTACAACGATATGAGCAAATGGGATTTGCGTTTGTTTGGCTTGGTGGAGGAAGAATTCACCATTTCGTACAAGGATTTTATGGCACTGCCGCGCAAGGAATTTGCTAACGATATTCACTGTGTGACCACATGGTCCAAGCTGGACAATGTATGGGAAGGCATTGCTGTGTCGGAGCTTATGAGTAAAGTGAAGCTGAAACCTGAAGCAACCCATGTGATGCTGCATGCGGAGCATGGATGGACGACGAATCTGCCACTGGAAGATTTCCTGTTGGAGACGTCTTTTCTAGGCATCCGACATAATGGCGTGCTGCTGACACCTGACCACGGAGCACCCGTGCGAATGGTCGTACCGCATCTATATTTCTGGAAAAGTGCCAAATGGCTGCGTGGCATTGAGTTTATGGCGAAGGATAAGCCGGGATTTTGGGAGCGGAATGGCTACCATATGTATGGTGATCCCTGGAAAGAAGAAAGGTACGATTTTGATTAACAGTTCAAAAACGTATGTGGCAATTAATAATTATTTGCGGGTATGAATAGAGTATGTTAGAGTAAATATAACAAAAGAGACGGATTCGCGGTCCGTCTTCTGCACAACACTTGGATGGAGACACTCCGAGTGACATACCGGAAATGAATAACCCCTACCCTATGGCGCTAACCTGAGTGGGGTTATTTTCTTTTCATATAGGTTAAAAGTGCGAGAATAAACATCCCGAACAGCATTAACTCATGAAATGAAAATGTCATAGGCATTACCTCCTTTCCGGAGGATGCCGACCACCCAAGTTCAGTTGTACGAGAGTTATTATACCAATTAAAGCCTATCATCGATAGGCTTATTTTCATTTTTGGAGATAATCAGGAAGTTTCATAGGATGCAGTTCCGCTCTCCAATTTCGCCTTCTCCCTGTAAGCAGTTGGGGAAAGACCAATGGTTCGTTTAAACATGCGCGAAAACATCAGGGGGTCTTGGTAGCCCACGGATAGAGCAATTTCAGCGATCCCGAGAAGCTGCCTGCGGAGAAGGCGGCAAGCTTTTCTCATCCGAACATCGGTCAAATACCGGTACGGGGACATGGACAGACGTTGCTGGAAAAGACGGCATAGGTACTTGGTGTCCAGCCCTACATAGTCAGCGATTTCGTTAAGACTGATGCGATCGGCATAGCGGGCGTTCATAAAGGAAACGGCATTACGTATGTGGTGTCCGACATCGGCTCTTAGCGGGGGCGCATCGTCCGGTATCGCGAGTGTACCGAATATTTGGTACAGCAGAGCGGTCAAAAGGAGCTCTTTGG
The DNA here is from genome assembly GCF_056398345.1 of Paenibacillus sp. 01T442. Classification (NCBI taxonomy): domain Bacteria; kingdom Bacillati; phylum Bacillota; class Bacilli; order Caryophanales; family Paenibacillaceae; genus Paenibacillus; species Paenibacillus sp. 01T442. Next base: position 107,885 of record NZ_JBFTPF010000003.1, on the reverse strand, counting down.
CCGGTTCCTTGCGCAGGCTCATTAAATTGCCAAAAAGATATTCAACGGACGTTGATGAGTCAGCCGTCCGGACAGGAGACAGGACGGTGAATCCGGCCAGTTCGACTAGACGGGGGGCCAATGTCCCGACGAAGCCGAACCACGAGTAGCGCCAGGGCTCATCCGATTCGGCACAATAGGAATGTACGGTGTCAGGCATGACAAGGAACAGCTCACCTGGGCCAATCGGTTCCGGTCTGCCTCCTGTTGAGTAAGTGCCGTATCCGCTGTGAATGTAGTGAAGGATATACATATCTCTTACAGAGGGCCCGAATGACATGTCCGGCAGGCAACTTTGCGTGCCGACCTCGAGCACCGCAAGATCGGTCAAACCGATCGGTTCTGTATAAATAAATTCCACGTTTGCTTTCGCCTCTTCCTCAAATAGAGAAGATATGCCATAAGATGGGGAACTCTGGCTATTTTGATTATAAAGGATGAACACTACAATTTACAGTAGGAGGGATTCAAATGGAGTATACTACATTCGGCCGAACCGGACTTCGTGTATCGAAACTCGGGCTTGGCGGCGCGCCCCTTGGAGGGGTTTTTGGACCTGCGGATGAACATGATGTCGAGAAGATGATCCATGAGGCCTTAGACAGCGGAATCAATTTTATCGACACGGCACCGAGCTACGGCAGAGGTGAGTCGGAGCGCCGAATTGGTAGGGCGCTGAACGGCGGCAGAAGAAATGAGGTTGTTTTGGCATCGAAGGCAGTGGGTCCGGGAGAATCGTTCGATTATGCGACGACGATTCGCTCCGTTGAGGATAGTCTGGAACGGCTTCAAACGGATTGGATCGATCTGCTGCAAATTCACGATGTGGAGCAGGTTCCTTATGAAACGATTGTAAGCGAAACGCTACCTGCGCTAGAGAAGCTGCGAGAAGATGGAAAGATTCGATATATCGGCGTTTCAACAAGGATATTATCACTTCTGGAGCGTTATGTTCGGCTAAATCGCTTTGACAGCATCCAGTTTTATACGAGATATATGCTGATTGATCATACGGCGAAGGACTTACTGCTGCCGCTCGCAGCAGAGAAGGAAATCGGTGTTATCAACGGTAGCGTGCTCGGACTCGGCTTGCTTGCCGATACGCCGGCACCGTTTTTGAGGCCTAACCTCGTGTACGAGGCAACGAAGCGGATGGATCAGCTCCAGTTTTTGCGTAAGAGAGAGCCGCACGGTCTCGTCGAGCCAGCCATGCGTTTCAGTCTGTCGCATCCTGACATTCACGTTACCTTGACGGGGGCTGCCACATCGGATGTGCTGCGCACGAACTTAGCATTTTGCGATGGGCGGGGATTGGATCCAGAGGAACTGAAAACGGTGTATGACTTATTTCAGGGCAGAAGTTTATTTCCGGCGGAGAAGGAGGAAGCGAAGTGAACACACAAGGAAGCATGCTGCCATGGATTGTAGCGGAGGAGCGAATGGTTCCTCCAGAGTGGGCGTTACAGGAACAGTGGTTGTTTGCTACGCTGAATCAGGCGGCGAAGGAGTTTGTGGCGCGTTACACACAGCCTGATGGAAGTCTGATCTGGCAGAAAGAATGGCCGGGTATGGACGGCTCGGATGACCCCTATGAAGGGTTCATGAATCTAGCGCTGCTCTACGTGTTAGGGGGCAGTCGTGAGCTCCATGAAGTATCGCGTAAGATTTGGGAAGGGATTACTTGGCAATGGACCGAGTATGGGCAAATTCACCGAGAATTCGATGCTTACTATGATTGGATGCATCACGGTGAAGGGTATTTATTTCTCTACTTTCTCGGACTAGCTGGCCCTGTTACAACGAAAGACAAGCAGAGAGCAGTACGCTTTGCCAGTATGTATATGGGAGACGATCCGGAAGCTCCTAATTATGATAAAGCACAGAAGCTTATACGGTCACCATTGACCGGAAGCAAGGGTCCGCGTTTCACGGTGTCGGAAGAGGATTGGGTCACGCATCGCAGCATTCTCGACCATTATCCTGCACCATATGAAGATATTCCTGGTGTCGATTTTGCGAGCGGCAAATGCCCTTGGTCCAACGATGATGTATATCAGAACCTGATTGCGATGATGAATGAGCGAATGAACCGGGGAGACGTCCCGCTGAATTTGAATGCAACCGGACTGATTGCGCACGCATTCATGCATAATGGAGACACAGTATATCGCGATTGGGTGGTTGATTATCTCGCAGCTTGGGAAGAGCGTACCCGCCATAACGGAGGAGTTATTCCCGACAATGTCGGACTGACAGGCGTAATCGGCGAGTACAACGAAGGTAAATGGTGGGGAGGCTACTACGGTTGGAGATGGCCGCATGGATTTATGACCATCATTGAGCCGTTGACGAACGCGTGTATGAATGCCGTTTTGCTTACGGGAGACATGAACGAGCTTGAGTTAGCCCGTTCTCAGCTAGATGCTAACTGGGCGCTGCGGCGGGAAGAGAATGGCCAGGTACTCGTGCCGAATAAGCACGGGGATAACGGATGGTACGATTGGCGGAAGGCTCTGCCAAAGTATCCGGTTTATTTGTGGACGATGTCCATGGCCGACGAGGATTTAGAGCGGTTAGAGCGGATTCCGAAGGATCATGATTGGAATGAAATTACTGTGCCTGTCGTATCCGGAAGGGACAGCCGGACAGGAAGGGAAACGAAGCACTATATTGGCAATACAGAGCCTTGGTTCCAGTACATTCGGGGGCTCAACCCCGACTATCCGAAGCGGATATTGGCCGCCAATATGGAGCTGGTCGGTCGACAGCTGGAGCGAATGCGCTCGGAGCAAGGCGACCCGCACGGATGGAAAAGCGGCTTTGCTGACGGTGATTTTTCTAACATTCATATCTGGCAGGAAATGTGCCCTATTTATTTTGAGTCGCTAGTACAACTGACACTGGGAGGGCCGATGCATATCTCGCACGGCGGTCTACAGCATGCGCGAGTGCGCTACTTTGACTCACAGGAGAGGCGGCCAGGTCTTCCGGTTGGTGTATCTGCGCTAGTTGAGGCGCTTACAACGGACGGCGTGACGCTGCAGCTCTGCAACACCAGCTTATATGACGAACGTGAGGTCGTCATTCAGGCAGGGGGCTTCGGCGAGCACGAATTCACCAGTGCCGAGCGAATCGACGCAGATGGGTGCCCGGTGCAAGACTCGCACATGGAGCTCAAAGGCAAATGGCTGGCGATTCATCTAAAGCAAGGCGCCGGCATCAGGTTGAAGCTCGGCATGAAGCGTTACGTCAATACGCCGAGCTATGAGATGCCATGGCCGAATCCGTATGCCGCCGATCTGCTGGCTGGCCGTAAGGGGCAGGAAGGCGAAGTGCCATGTATATAGACAGCCACGTTCACTTTTGGAAGCCATCACGTGGTGATTACGGCTGGTTGAAGCCCGAGAATGAGCTGCTCTATCAGGATTACTTGCCGGAGCAGTTGCTCTCGGAATTGGGCGCTTTCGGTGTGAAGGGGCTTGTAGCCGTACAGGCTGCCGTTACAGCAGAAGAATCGGCATTCCTGCTGGAGCTGGCGCAAGCCTGGCCGGTAATATCCGGCGTGAGCGGAGGGCTCGATCCGTTCGTGGATCATTTTCACGAAGAGATCATGTCCTTGAAGGCTGATCCGCGCTTTACCGGTATCAGACTTGGCGGCAGCGCATTTCGTTCTGAACGGTCTGGGACCGATCAGAACAAACTACGGTTGGCCCTAACCACTTTGATGCAGGCTGGACTAACGCTGGATCTGCTCGTAAAGCCCCAAGACCTCTCAGATGTAGCATCGTATTTAGAGGAGCTGCCGCTGCTCAAGGCGGTTGTCAACCATCTCGGCTGCCCAGACATTCGTGGGCAGGGAATAGAGCCGTGGCGAATAGGCATGGAGCGGCTATCCCAGCTGTCCTGCGTGGCGGTTAAACTGTCCGGTATGATCACGATGGCAGGTGGATTTCATCCTGAAAGGCTTCGGCCATACATCGATCAGTTGCTTCAGTTGTTCGGCAGTGATCGGCTGCTGTTTGGCAGCGATTGGCCTGTGGCACTACAAGCAGGCGGCTATGGGGACGTCATCGATTTGTTCGAAGCCGTGCTTCCTGATGACCTTACAGAGGAGGAGAAGGGAATGATTCGCGCGGGCAACGCAAGCCGATTTTACCCGATACTAACATGATGAGAAGGATGTATAGGGCACAGGTGAAGGTAGGATGCGAAGCGAGCTTCTCACTCGCGTTAGCCGAAGCAGCTGAAAGCTGGCAGCGCGAACTTCGCGTGCAGGGTATGTTGAGTTGCTCGATTTTCGCGAAGGGGAGCGGTGTATTCCTTTATTTCGAAACGGCGAGCGAATGCTTGGAATGGGAATGGCCAACAACGTGTCTGCAGATGCTGGAGACATGGCCGGGTGATGGAGGCACGCAGAGGTATGCAGTTCCGATTCTCGATATTTACCACGATGGGGAGCCGGAGACGAGGGAAGCCAGAGAAAATGGCGGCCGTGAGCGAATCGGGATGCTTGCGCGTCTGAACCCGTTGAAGTACAGCAGCTATATCTTCTATCATTACGCTTTGCAGGAGGAGAAACCGAGCTGCTTTAATCCGACCTATATGATCGGAGCGCACGAGAATCTGATCTTCTCCTATCACGAACGTCCGTCACCCGTGTTTGAGCACGGGGCGACGAGAAGGAGATGGCTTGCACCGATTACTCCAGAGAACTGGCATGACGTGATGCAGTCACATTTTATCCCTTGGTCGGAGAGTGAGCAGGGGCTTGTGTTGTGGGAAAAGATGGACACTCTCTTATCATATTAATGACTGAACATATAGCGCATAAACATTCCTTCCAGAAGGGAACGTAGATGCGCTATTTTGCTGATTTCAGTTGAAAATAAATCTGAGAGGAATGTAGATCGTAAATAGCATAACCTAGTTCTCTTTCCTTAGGGTAGTTGTTAAAAGTAAATAACCCCTTATTGTTAAACTATCGTTTCCCGTTAACGTAATGATCTATCGTTCTCTTTATGCTCTTATCCATTCATTTATCTGATTGTCTCTCCATGCAATTTCAAGTTCCTGTTCCAGCTCTTTCAGAAGCACCATGACCTCAAAAACAGGAGAATCATCTCTGTTCGGTTACTGGTCCATCTAAAGAGATACTCCATGCGCTCTCGGAGCGGTGGCTTGGGCTACACGTGACTGCCACCAAATGAATAGAGGCGCTCCGATATTGGCAATGGGTTATCGATCTTAACAACGTATAGTTCGTCGGGGAGAGGCGGCTTGATACAATTGAAGTAAGCGAAGTGCTGCGCACCATTCGCATGCGTACTAGGAGGAGAGAAAAGAAGTGAAGAGGATATACGAGTTGGAAATCGAAAGTATCATACAGCAAATTGACAGAAATTTGGAAGACTACGGCCATCGTTTCCCACATATTCATCGGGATGGACGATATGCCGAACATTTCTCGGAGGACGGCAGCTGGACGGGATCATTTTGGACCGGAATGGTTGCGATGGCTTACCGATACACAAATAACCCGAAGTATCTAATGTACTTGCATGGCTACTTGTCCTTGTACCAAGAACGACTGGAAACCGGATATACGGACCATGACCTTGGTTTCCTGTATCAATTGTATGCAGTGGAAATGTACCGGTTGACCGGGAGCTCTAAGTATAAGGAATTGGCTGTGGATGCGGCCGACAAGCTGCTGGCGCGATACCATGTAAATGGGGGATTTATACGCGCTTGGGGGCCAGTCGAATCCGATATTCGTCGAGGCAAAATCATCATTGACTGCATGATGAATCTGACACTGCTGTATTCCGCTTCCGCGCTGACCGGCGACCCAAAGTACCGCGAGGCAGCACTTTCCCATGCGGAGAACTCACGTAAACACCTTCTGCGCCATGACTTCTCCACCTATCATACATTTGATTTCGATCCTGAAAGTGGGAATCCTATCGGCGGCTTTTGCGAGGACGGCTATGGAGACGAATCGACATGGTCGAGGGGACAAGCCTGGGGAGTTTACGGCTTTCAGCTTTCCTACGAGTTAGTCGGGAAAATGGAATTTCGTGATGCTGCTGCTGCGATGGCGGATTACTTTATCAAGCATACACCAGAGAGTCTCATTCCGCCCTGGGACTTCCGTCTGCCTGACGGGGCAATCCAACTTCATGATTGTTCGGCATCGGCAATAGCAATATCGGGTATGTTCGATTTGGCAGAATCGCTGGACGACACTGTTCAGGCCGATTACTATCGGAGTAGAGCGAACGATATGCTGCAGGCTCTTATGCCGTATTCAAGTGCAGGGGAAAAGGAACGAAACGGCATTATGTCATCCTGCTACGGAAGAACGGAAGAGGGGCAATTCCATATGTACACCATATGGGGCGACTTTTTCTACATGGAAGCACTCTTCAAAGCGATAGGCCTTAACTGGCGGATGTGGTCTTCCAGTAGATAATGGACGCACGTTGACAAAGAACATTGATACCGTTCGGCATAGAAGAAAACGATAGCATGTAACCACGGGGGGTCTACAAAAGATATGAAACCGAACCGCTTCAAGCTTCCATCCCGCAAACGTTCCAGCAGCATGATGATGGCGCTGTTCGGCTCTTACATCGCCGTGCTGCTGCTCGCAATTGTCATCGGTTCAATCCTGTATTGGAAAGCAAAAACGGTCGTGGAGCATACGGTAGACAACACCAACGCCGCCATGCTGGAGCAACTGCGTGAAGTGGCGGACGGACGTTTGAAGGAAATCGAGCAACTGGAGCAGCAGATTGCATTTCACCCGCGTCTCGGCTGGCTGTTTAATCACGAAGGCTCATTTAGTGATCAGGATGCCTACTCCATCATTGAATTTACGAACGATCTGCAGCGTTTCAAAAGCCTAAGCAGGCTGATCCACGACTTTTACATCTATGATATCAACAACCGTCTCATTATCGGCCCTAACGTCAAGTCTACACCAGAAATCGTATTCGATCACGTATACCGGTTCGCAGGTAAAACAAGCGCTGATTGGGTGACAGAGTTAAAGAAACCGGCATTACGTTTCTATGAACCGGCGGCTTCTGTTCGGATGGATAATGGAAGCACGAAGCCGTTTATTGTTTATCGGCAATCACTGCCGTTCGGCGATTCCTCAACAGTTAAGGGTTCCTTGATTGTCATGATTGATGAGGGCCAATTCCGAAGCTTATTCGACAAGCTGGCATCCGTTAATCGTGGGGAGATTTATATCCTTGACCAACAGAACCGGGTTATTAGCTCAACAGCTGATACAAGAAGCGGAATCTCCTTATTCTATAAGAATATGGCGAACGATTACGGAAAGCTTGAGGAGATTATGGACGGACAATCACAGATCGTGACCTATACAACATCCGCTGTGAACGGCTGGAAATATGTTTACGTTGTCCCCCAGGCCGTGTTCCTCGATCAAGTATACGCTGTCAAGCGATGGGCGATACTCCTGCTTTCGCTCTGCGCGTTCGGAGGTGGAGCAGCCTCGTTATATCTTGCCTACCGAAATTATATACCCGTTCGGGATGTTGTTCGGATTATCCGTAAGTGGAGCGGATCCGAACAGGAAACTGGCATCGGTGAATTTGAGCTGATCCGATCGACGATTGAGTCGGCACGTCTGACGGAATCACAGCTGCGTGGCATGCTGGCTCAACAAGCGCCAATTCTTCGCGTCAACTTCTTGACGAGACTTATACGAGGATACGTGCAGCCTGCTGAATTGGAGCCGGAATCGCTGGCTTTTGTTGGCATTTCGTTCATTTCTTCGTCATTTGCTGTAATTCTGATAGATGCAGGTGATATAAGTGGCTTCGCGCAAGGTGGCGGGGAACGGGAATGGCCGTTTGTTGGTTTTATCCTATCTAATATCGCCGGTGAGCTTGTAGGCGAGCATCATCTCGGCTTTCCCGTCGAGCTCGATCGTGGCAGAGTTGCGGTTCTAATCAACCTGCGTACTGAACGATTGAGCATGGCCAAAGCGGAAATGCAAGAGATGGCAGTGAAGCTGACCGCATTGCTGGAGAGCCGCTTCCGGATAAAGCTGTCAGTCGGGATCAGCGGGGTAGCTAAGGATCCAGAGGGAATCGGAGAAGCATTCCGAGATGCGCTTAAACAGCTCGACGAACGGATCGTCCTTGCGCGGAGAACCGAAACGGACCGCAATACGGAAGCTTCGACGGAAGAATCCTACTTCTATTATCCGCTTGAGGTGGAGCAGCAGCTTGTCAATCTGGTGAAAGCAGGGGAGGCCGACAAAGTGGATAAGCTGCTTGACGCTTTGTATGATGACAATTTCACTACGCGCAGCATCTCGCCTGAGCTAGGTCGCTATTTGCTCGTTACTGCTACGGCAACAATGCTTCGGATCGTGCAGAGCTATCCGGATCTGAAATCGACTTTGGCAGAGCGGATCGCCTCAATCGAACGTGCGGCCGTTAGCGAATCCACGCATGCCGCATTTGCGGAATTGAAACAATCTTATCGAACCATTTGCCTTAATCTCAAGGAAAGGCGAAGCGATACAAACGAACTGTTGCAAAACGGCATCAAACAATATATCGAAGCTAATTTCGGCGAAAATATGCTAAGCGTCAACTGGATAGCCGATCATTTCAATCTGACTCCGCAATACATCTCAGCCGTATACAAGAAATCTAGCGGGCAAAATCTGACTGACTATGTGGCCGAGGTGCGCATTCGCGAAGCAAAGAAGTTGCTCACGCATCAATCGATGACGATCGCGCAGGTAGCTGCGAAGGTCGGTTACGCTAATGATATCGGCTTCATCCGCTTTTTTAAGAAATATGAAGGGATTACTCCAGGTGCATACCGATCAAGTTTACAAACGGATAAATGATATGCGATTCCGATAGCCCGAAATCTTGCAATTGGTTCGTTAAACTTAGAAGTAGACCATACCAAACCTACAGAACGAGGCGATACAATCGAAGCAAGGTCGAACGCTTTAAGAGGCGGCCCAATTCGAATGATAAGGGGGAGTTCAATCGATGGAAAAAAACGAAATGAGCGTTCAAAGTGAATTACGAGACAGCAAGAAGGGGCGGAACAGGTTTAGTACTGTAACGGCATCCATGCTGGTGATTTCATTAGCAGTTCTCACATCAGGCTGTAGCGGGGATAAGAAGGAAGGAGGAGGCGCTTCACCTAGCGCTGCAGCATCTACAGCTGCTCCCGCAGCGCTGCCCGATGGCAAGATCGTATCCTCACCGCTTACGCTTAGCTACTTCGTTCAACTGTCTACTAATCGGCCCAGCGGCATGAACAGCTTAAATGATATGGAAGCATACAAAGAGCTGGAAAAAATCACAGGAATTCATGCGGATTTTAAGCACCCGACAGCAGGACAGGAAGCCAACCAGTTCAATCTGATGCTTAGCTCTGGGGACTATCCGGACGTCATTGAGTGGAATTGGAACAGCTACCCTGGCGGTGGACAGAACGCACTGAAGAATGGAGCGATCATCAAGTTAAATGATTACATCGATAAATACGCACCTAATTTGAAGAAACTGCTGGATGCGAACCCGGAAATCCGCAAGCAAATTTCGACGGACAGCGGAGAGATCTATTCGTTCCCGTTTATTCGCAATGATCCCTACTTGCTGACGTACTATGGACTCGCGCTGCGCAAGGATTGGCTTGACAAGCTGAAGCTGGAGGTCCCAACGACAATTGAAGAATGGCATACGGTGCTGAAAGCATTCAAGGAAAAAGATCCGAACGGCAATGGCAAGCCAGATGAAATTCCTCTGTTATTCCAAAAGGGCAAAATGAACTGGGGCAACGACATCCTGAACGCATGGGGAATCCGCAACGACTTCTATCTAGATACGGCGACTGGTAAGGTGCAGTATGGTGCTCTGCAGCCACAATTCAAGGAATTTCTCACAACGATGCGCAGCTGGTATAAAGAAGGCTTAATCGATCCCGATTATGCGGCGACAGACGATAAGCAGAAGAATGCTAAGGTAACCGGGGATCTGGTCGGTGCGACCGAGGTGACCGTAGGTGGTGGCATCGGAACGTACCTTGCAGCAATGAACGGCAAACATCCGACATTCGACTTGGTAGGGGCGCCTTACCCGACATTGAAGAAGGGCGACAAGCCGGTGCTCGGCCAGCAGGAGCCTATCTTCAACGGGCTTGGAGCGGCAATATCCAAGAACAATAAACATATTATCGAAACAGTCAAGTGGCTGGATTACAAATATGGTGAAAAAGGCGCCATTCTGTTCAACTTCGGTATCGATGGCAAGAGCTATACGATGGACAACGGCTATCCGAAGTATTCAGATGATGTCATGAAAAATAAGGATGGGCTTGCATTCGGTGTAGCACTGACGAAATATGCGATACCTTTCGGAGCTCCGATCTCCCAGGATAAGCGCTATATGGAGCAGAATGCTGCTTTGCCACAGCAGAAGAATGCATTGTCAACATGGATGAAGGCAGACAACCGGGGATGGCTGCCGACCCTATCACTCTCATCGGATGAATCGTCAAAGTTGGCAGCTGTTATGACCGATGTCCGAACGTACAATGATGAAATGTTTGATAAATTCATCATGGGCGCTGAGCCGATTGAGAGTTTCGACAAGTTCGTCGATAGATTAAACAAGATGGGGTTACAGGATGTTCTGAAAATTGAGCAAGCCGCATATGACCGCTACTTGAAAAGATAAAAAAGCTCGCCCCGGCCGAATGCCGTCAACCGGGGCGTTCCACATAAGTAATCGAATAGGAGAACATGGATATGAAAGCGTTATCATTTCAAGCTGTGACGAAGGATTTGGTGAGAAACAAATATATCTATCTCATGCTGCTTCCCGTCGTTGTCTTTTACATCGTATTCATGTACGCACCGATGTACGGCCTGCAAATTGCGTTCAAAGACTTCATGCCGACGAAAGGTATTTGGAACAGCGATTGGGTCGGTTTCAAGCATTTCGTTTCATTCTATAACAGCTACTACTTCTGGCGGATTGTACGTAATACGCTTCTGCTGAGCGTGTTCGATCTGATTTTCAGCTTCCCGGCGCCAATCTTGCTGGCGCTCTTGCTGAACGAACTGCGCAATAAGCTGTTTCGGAACATTGTGCAGTCGATCAGCTATCTGCCGCATTTCATCTCGATCGTCGTAATCGCAGGCATGATGGTCGACTTCTTGGCGAGTGACGGTTTGATCAACCAAATCACTTCGTGGTTCGATGTGAAGCCGATTTCTTACCTGCTTCTCCCACAATGGTTTCGTACCATATATGTATCGTCTGGTGTTTGGCAGGGCGTTGGTTGGGGTTCCATTATATATTTAGCTGCTATATCTGGTATCGATCCGTCGCTGTACGAGGCGGCGAAGGTCGATGGAGCAGGTCGGCTTAGGCAGCTGACGAATGTCACACTTCCGGGGATAATGCCGACCATTATGATACTGCTTATCTTGCGAGTCGGTCATCTGTTGTCGGGCGGCAGCTTTGAGAAAATTCTGCTGTTGTACAATCCGACCACCTACGAGACGTCTGATGTCATCTCGACCTTCGTCTACCGGCGAGGACTGCTACAGTTTGATTACGGCTTCTCTACTGCAATCGGCCTCGTAAATAATCTTGTAAATTTCGTTCTGCTGCTCACAGCCAACGCGCTGAGCCGGCGTATGAGCGAGCACAAACTCTGGTAGGAGGAGATCCGATTTGATTAGAACCCGACCTTTGGGCGAGCGGGTATTCGACCTAGTTAACGTACTATTCATGCTGGGACTGATAGCGGTGACGCTATATCCGTTTATGTATGCGGTATTTGCTTCAGTCAGCTCGCCGGCTGAGCTGATGCAGCATMGCGGTCTACTAGTTGCTCCCGCCGGCCTCAGTCTACAGGCGTATAAGCTCGTCCTGCGCGATCCGATGATGACCATCGGGTACGGCAACACTTTGTTCTATGTAATCTTGGGGACATCGCTTAATTTGTTGCTGACTTCATTCGCAGCGTATGCCTTGTCTCGCCGCAATGTGCTGTTTTCCGGGAAAATCATGTTTGCCATCGTATTCACAATGTTTTTCTCCGGCGGTCTAATTCCGACATATCTCATTATCAAAAACTTGCATCTTTTCGATACCCGCTGGGTTATGATCCTTCCGACAGCTATCAATACGTGGAATCTACTCGTCATGCGCACCTCATTCCAGCAGGTGCCCGCTGCGCTTGAGGAGTCAGCGCGCATCGATGGCGCGAATGACTTCGGGATTTTGTTCCGCGTCTTTATTCCTGTATCGTTGCCGATTCTTGCGGTGATGACTCTGTTTTATGGCGTACAGCATTGGAATTCTTACATGGATGCCATGATTTATTTACGCGACCGCCACTTATACCCACTTCAGCTAGTGCTGCAGGAAATCCTGATTGCGAATAGTACGGAATCAATGACTACGACGGTCAGCGATTTCGACAAAGGCCTTGTTCAGGAAACGATCAAGTACGCAACAATTGTAGTAGCGACAGTGCCAATTCTGCTGTTGTATCCATTTCTACAGCGTTATTTCGTAAAAGGCGTGATGTTGGGTGCGATCAAGGAATGATAGTTAGGCGCTTTGATAAGTAATTTAATTTGTAAAAAGAAGGGATGAGGATTCATGGGACGATGGACATGGCAGAAGGGACTGCTTCTCAGTCTAATCATAGCAATCCTTACGATGCTAACTTACGTGCCCCAAAGCTGGATTCCAAAAGCGGAGGCTTTTGCTGATACAAGCACGATGAGTGACCAACAGTTTTTTGGTGTCTGGAACGCCGGAGCTTCAGCATGGACGACAGCAAGTAAAATCAACTATGCATATAGCAGCGCATTGCTCGGTGTAGAGAGTGCCGTAAAGGCAGGCAATTATACGCTGGCGAAGTCTAATTTGTTGTCATACTACCGGACACGTACGGGGCATGGCGCCTTTCCTTTGACGACGAGCGGGACCTTCTTGGCTGATTTGGTCAAGGACAACATTTTAACGGCTTATGGGGAATATCAGGAAAATACGTTTACAGTCGGCTCTGCAGACGCAATCCTATCGACGGATGTGACTGGAGGTGTCAAATCAGTGCTGAACAATGGTGCCAAAGAAGTCAATTATTACCTCATGGGCCGTTATAAGGATGATACGAAGCTAGCCCAATTCAACAGCAGGGAGCAGGCTTTGAACAAGCCTGTGCTAGAGCTGAAGATTGACGATGGTTCAACGCAGATACTTACAGTTACGAAGGATACCTATACACGGCCAGGGGCTTATGCCGATGTGAATTATGGCAGCGGCAATCTGCTGTATGTTCAGGACAGTGGCATTTCGGCGAGTACTCCTTTTGACGTAAACACAAGAAGGGCATACCTATCTTTTGATTTATCAGGTGTTACGGGCAACATTACATCAGCGACACTTAAGGTTTATGGCAAAATGGCGGCGGGCACCAGCTCGATGGATATTCTCGTCATCCGTACCGACAGCTCATGGGGCGAAACAACGCTGAAGTGGAGCAACCAAGCGGCCAATACGTTCTCCTGGAACGGCATCGCGGCCGGCCCGAATTGGACACAGCCTGATAGTGGGGCATTCAACGAATATAACTGGATTATAAGTCGGTTCCAGTTCATCGGACCATTGGCTGCTGCCTACGCAAACTCGGTGTCGGTGGGGGCGCCTAATGAGTTATATGCCAGCGAGACGCTTCGGTTAATGTTGGATTTTATCGGCACAAGCCATACGGGGGAGGGCTTCATCGATTCCTATAACTATCCGCGCAGTCTGGACGTCTCCTTCCGCACGTTTGTCTGGCCTCGTGTGTATGAGATTATTCGGAGCTCACCCTCGTTGGATGCAGATGCGAATACTGCGCTCTTAAAGCAGCTATGGCAGACAGCACATTGGCAGGCGGTTGACCCGGCGGGCTATACGGGCTTCAACTGGGCTGTCAACGAGACGAAGGGACTATATGCAACGACGGTTTATTTTCCAGAATTTGCTGAATCCAGTCTGTGGAAATCGACGGCTGACCAGCGGATGGACAGTCTGATCACGTCACTGCTCACACTTGACGGTGGGTATGCGGAAGGGTCTTACAACTATACGATGGTGTCCCTGCAATCGTTCTATGATATGAAGCGTTTGGCTGATCTAAATGGTACGGAGGTAACGCAGACCATGCGCAACGGTATCTTGAAGCTAGCGCATTTCCAAATGGATTCGACGCTGCCGARTGGGTATGATCCTGTCTATGGAGATGGCCATTACGCCAGCTTCGCCGCCACACTCAAGCAGATCGGCAACGATTTTGGCGACGAAGAACTGAAGTATGTCGGCAGCGTGCTTGACTCGGCAAGAATCGGCTCGTTGCCTAAGCATACAAGCAGCTACTATCCGGATAACCTGTCGGTTACGCTTCGTTCCGGCTGGGATGCTGATGATTCATATATGTACTTCACAAACCGTGCGGGCCCGCACGGACATCCGGATCAGAACGCTGTCATTGCCTATGCTTATGGTAAAGTGCTGCTGACAGATACGGGGGTAAACTCCTATCTGAGCTCAGATCCGGTCTCGAATTGGCAGTTCAACAGCACCGAATCACACAATACAGTGCGTATCAACGGGCTGTCACAGAACAAGTACAAGGATATCTCCAGTGTAAACAAGGATACGATCGACCGGTTTCGAACTAACGGTTCCTTTGATTTTACTGAAGGTACGACATATGCGACACCGGGCTTCGCCCATACTCGAAGCGTTCTGTTCTTAAGACCGGATTACTGGATCGTATCGGACCGGGTGGTAGGCAGCGGCACTAACAGCTATGAAGTGAACTGGCATATGCTGCCTGGGGCGAATGCGACACTTGATCCGGTTACGAAAAAGATCAATTCCCATTTTGCCAGTGAGCCGAACATCCAGATCGTTCCCGCAGACCCAACGGCGCTTACGACTGCTTCCCTGAACGATGGCTATTACGACCGTACAAGTGTCCCAAATATGAAATTCGGCAAATATGGGAAATCCGTCTCAGGCGACGCTTCGTTTGATACGGTGCTGTACCCGACCGATACTGGGGTTGCCCGCAATGTGCAGGTCACACGGCTCACAACGACGCCTTCGGTTGCGGCTGAGACCGCCAGTGCGCTCAAGATCGATCTGAATGCGGGAGCAGGAGGCAATACGGCATATTATTACTTATCCCATGAAGCTTCAGCTATGAAGGAGCGTTCGTTCGACGAATATGCCTATGACGGTAAGCTCGCATATATCGAGAAGCTGTCGTCCGGCACATTGGTATCTGCTTCAATTGCAGAAGGCAAGACGTTGAAGAGAGGCGGGGTCCCCCTTATTCAATCTGAGGATCGGGTGGATGATCTAGGTGTGAAGTGGAACGGAACGACACTCGACTTAACCGGCAGCAATCTAGTACTTGACAGCAGTCCGGTCTCAGCAATCGCGATCTATGCACCTGCCGTATCAAGTGTAACAGTAAATGGAAAATCGTCAGCCCTTGAGCGTAATGGCGACTATATTTTCGCTGCTCGTGCAGCCACATCGGTGTCTGCGGCTGACCGTGATTTTGAAGGAACACAAGGCGCTGGCGGCTGGTTCTATGAAAAGGACGCGTTTGCGAGTTCGCCGCTTACTTGGGCCACCGCTGGTACAGGCACAGGCACGGTAGGATCGGATACATTCGCTTCTACTTCGCTCGACAGCCAGTGGCAGTGGGCGAAGCCGCCGACGGCGAACTGGTCATTGACAGCAGCACCGGGTAAGCTGCGCATTATTACCGAGCCCGGTGATACATGGGCGGGAAGCAATAACCAAAAAAATATTCTGCTGCAGCGTGCTGCATATCCGGATTACATTGCGGAGACGAAGGTGTCCTTCAACAATACGGTCAACTATCAGTCCGCAGGACTTATCCTGTATGTCGATGACGACAACTATATCAAGCTGGACCGGGCTTACAATAGCACGAATGGTGGGAAAATCATCCGGTTTATCCGCGAGTACCAGAAGGACCCACAGACGATATTCCGCGATTCTGGTATTTTCGCCGCAGACACATTCGGCTCATCGGATGTTTATCTGCGACTTAAGAAGGTCGGTCCGATCTTGACAGCTTTCTACAGTGGAAACGGAACCGATTGGACACAACTTAGCGGCTCTTTCCATATCCCTTTGGACGCACCCCGAATTGGACTTGCAGCTATGAATACGAACACAGCTGTTACTGCAAACGCGGATTTTGATTACTTCAATGTCACTCAGCTGCTTTCGCCACATTGGTCTGGCGACAGCAGCGATCCAACCTTTACCTCGAACTATGTTATACCGGGCTCATCAACTGATGCTGTGCAGAAGTGGGTTGCGCCAACAGACGGTACCGTACAAGTAGCGGCCCGTGTAGCGAGTCATGACACCTATGAGCAGGGTGACGGCTTTCGTGTGAAGCTGTTAAAGAACACAGCCAATGTATGGCCAACCTCGGGCTGGCAGACGGTCGATAAGGCAGACACAACCGGGTATGCCATATCCGAGACCATCACGGTTGCAAAGGGTGACGTGCTTGCATTCGTAACAAACCGAAACAGTGATGTAGCATACGATGTAGCGGATTGGAGCATTGAACTGACGATGTCACCTGGTGTTAAGCCTCTGTCTAGCGACTTCGAAGGTACGACACCTAACACAGGTTGGACGCCGCTTAATACAGGTCGTTGGGCAGTCAGTGCAAATGGTAGTGGCAATGCCTATTCGATTACAGCGACCGGCTATGCGGTGCAGGGCGGTGGGCGACCCGGCGAATATGCACTGCGTGGTGATTCTGCAGCGGACCGGTATAATCTGACGTTAAAAGCCAAGCTGGGGGATGATGTCACGATATCTCCCAATGCCAACGCTGTTGTCCTATTCGATTATCAGGATGCGAACAATTACTATTTCCTCCAGTTGGACAATGGCGCTGCCAACGTGAGGCTTTACAAGGTCAAAGGAGGTTCAGCGGCCACATTGGCCGATTCAAACGGCATCGACTGGCTGAGTGACAATGCCTTCCATACCATAACTATTGAACGTGATGGGAGGAACGGATCCATCACAATCCGCTTCGATAATATTACGATGATAAGAGCATCAGATTCTGAATTCCAGGGAGGCTTGTTTGGCATAGGCTCCATGAACGGCAAAGCTTCCTTCGATGATGTCCGCCTCGTCAACATAGGCAACCGGACTGATGATTTCGGTCAGACGACTCTCAATCCCGATTGGAGATGGATACGCGAGGAGCCGGCGAACTGGAGCTTGACCGCTGCTCCGGGCAAGCTTAGGATCTCCGCTGTCACCACATCGGATATATGGAAAACAGGCAACAACCAGAAAAACTTGCTCGTCCAGTCGGTTCCTTACGATGACTTTGCGCTGACAACCCGTCTTTCCTTCAACCCGACTGCTGACTATCAAAGTGCCGGTCTGCTGGTTTATACGGATGACGATCACTACATCAAGGTCGAGCGTGCTTATAACGTCGCTGAGGGCGGAAATGTCTTTCGTCTCATAAGGGAGAACGGCACGACAAGTACAGGAAAACAGATCACATCGGATCCCATTAGTAGCAATCTGGTCTATTTGAAGCTGGTCAAAGCAGGTAGCAGTTTTACTGGTTACTTCAGCGTGGACGGAACAACATGGACGATTATCGGTGTACCAGAAACCATACAATTGGCGGCACCTGTGCTTGTGGGACTGCATGCTCAGCGAAGTGGCGGCGCGGCGGCGATCAATGCCGACTTTGACGACTTCCGGATTTCACCGTTAAATAAGTCCGACCGCTTCAATGGTACGGATCTTGGCAGCCAGTGGACCATTTTGAATCAAGTCAACGGTCATACGAGCCTGAGCGCGAAGCCAGGAAGCTTCCGGATTACTAGTGATCCTGGGGATCTCTGGGCAATCAGCGGTACGGAGAAAGATATACTGCTGCAAACGCCAGCCTCCAACGACTACACCATTACGACGAAGCTCGCATTTATGCCAACCGTGAATTACCAGAGCGCTGGTTTGATTGTGTACTCGGACGACGATAACTATATCAAGGTTGAACGGGCATACAATGCCGGTGACAAGCTACGAATTGTGAAGGAAACCGGTGGTATCGGCACGCAGCAGACAACAGCTGTACCGACGACAGCGGGAGGCAGCATTTACTTAAAATTGGTGAAGTCTGGCACGACATACACAGGCTACTATAGCATCGATGACTTAGTCTGGACACCAATTGGTTCGGCTGTAACGGGTGTTACGCTCCCGAATCCGAGGGTAGGCCTTCACGCGCAGCACAGCGGCTCGGGAACGCCGGCAATCAACGCCGACTACGATTATTTTGAGATTCAGCCTTAGCTATAAAACCAATAAGATCGTCCTCATTCCTAGCCCTTTCGCTAGGCGGGGGGGCGATTTTTTTTATTCAGTCAAAATGGGGTGTTAACCTCAAATGCTACTTCCAATTGTTGTTTGATTACTGTTGCTAAGATGGATTTGCATACTCCAAGCAAGCTAGTGCGCCTAAATGGAAACTGATTGAATTAATGATTGAGTTGAACTTACCTTCGATAAAAGTTATGCTGCACGCTTCTCTCCACAAGGTCCTTGGGGATTCACTCTCCCAAATCTCGACGGGTCTTTGCCCTCACATTCCTTCGTCCTAAGGACAACCAACTCAATGGAAATATTAAGTCATTCAAAAAAGAGCATAACGATTCTTTACTGATCGTTCTCAATATGTTATATTAATTGAGGGAGGGAGATGGGAATGGCGAGAAGCAAGGAGTTTGAAGAGAAAAAGGTCTTGGATAAGGCGATGCGGCTCTTTTGGGAGCAGGGGTACGAGAAAACGTCCATGACCGAGTTGGTTGAGCATATGGGTATTCATCGAAGAAGCTTGTATGATACATTTGGAGATAAGCATAATCTGTTCCTGAAAGCGATGGATCGGTTTGAAGACAAAATCAGCGCCGCGCTTGCAGGAGGGGTTAAACGATCCAAGACCGCTTCGGAGGCATTACAGTTTATTTTTGGTTTCATGATCGACGGGGATGAGGACTCGCCAGCCGGCTGCTTAATGGTGAATTCGGCCGTAGAATTGGCGGCGCGCGACGTCGAGGTGGATAACAAGTCCACGAAAGCATTCACGACAGCAGAGCAATTGCTCAGGGAGATTATTATTTGGGGACAACGTGACGGTGAATTCACCTCCACATACAATGCTGAGGAATTGGCGGAATACCTGCATAATGTATGGATTGGGTTAAGGGTAATGGCAAGAACCTCGGCTTCCAAAGAAAAGCTTCACCGTATTACTCATATTTCGATGAAGCTCTTGGAAGAATAAGGGTAATTGTGGTAGTCAGTTCAGATGTGAAGTCTCCCTTCTGCTAATCCATGCTCTTTGTGATCGAGTTATCTTACGTCTATTTTAGAATGAACATTCTCAAAAGTAATGGCCGAAAGAAGCTCTAAAGCATAGTTTACAATGAAGTTTATCAGCGCAGTTAAAACAACAAATAACACAACACACAAAAACAACAGAGTAGGGCACGCAGCTTTTTTTTTTACGATATTGAGAATGATCGTTCTCATTAAAAAACAAGTATCGAGTCAAACTCGCTTACCGTACTTACTACGTATCAAAACGCAGACCGAATAGCTTCAAGAAAACAAAACAATTTCATAAACAGACTACAATAAAAGGAGCACATGAAAATGAATATTTCTCAACAAGTTGCATTTGTCACTGGCGCGAACCGAGGTTTTGGTCGCCATCTTGCCCTTGAACTTCTATCCAGAGGGGCTAAGGTGTATGCCGGAGCAAGAAATCCGCAGTCCATTGACATTCCCGGTGCAATTCCTGTAAAGCTTGATATTACGAACCCTCAAGAGGTAGCTGCAGCTGCTATGGCCGCTCAAGATGTAACGCTTCTGATCAACAATGCAGGATCGGCTACAGGCGCTACTTTGCTTGACGGTGATCTCGATCAAATTCAGTTGGAATTTAATACGCACTTCTTTGGCACATTATCCATGATTCGCAATTTCGCACCTATTCTTATTAATAATGGTGGAGGATCCATACTGAATATCCTTTCAGCATTATCATGGTTCAGTGGTGGGGGGAGTGAAGGCGCTTATTCGGCTGCAAAGGCGGCTGCGTGGGCAATGACGAACGAGTTGCGCTTAAATCTGTATCCTCAAAATGTGAGAGTAGCTGGCTTGCATGTGGGCTTTATGGATACAGACATGACGTCAGGCGTTGAAGCTCCGAAGTCCAACCCTGCTGATATTGCAAAAATTGCAATTGATGGAATAGAGTCCGATAGCTTTGAAATTCTTGCTGACGAACCGAGCCGTCAACTCCAGCGTGCTCTCGCTGGCGGTGTAGCTGCTATTTACCCACAGCTTAAATGATGAGCAAAACTGTACTAATTACCGGAGCGTCGGGCGGAATTGGAAAAGAGCTGGCGGATCGTTTCACCAAAGACGGATACGACTTGGTGCTGGTCGCACGCAGCGAGGACAAGCTCGTGGATCTCGCGAGGGATCGGGAAAAGTACCGTGTCCAAACGACATACATCGCCAAAGATGTTGCGTTACCTGGCATGGCGGAGGAAATTTACAGGGAGCTTAAAGAAAAAGGGATCACCGTCGACTTTCTTGTTAATAATGCGGGCTTCGGCTTGTACGGGGAATTCTTGGAGACACAGCTGGAGCAAGAGACGAATATGATCGACACGGGCTAGCCACCTCAAAGCTGTTTAGAAGCGGCGTCATGGAGGTTGGGCAGGTGGCTGATATAGGATATCGCGAATTCGCGGGGCAAGACTTTAATCATAACAGGGGGCGCAACAAGTTCATGGCGTTCTTGCCGCGGTTGCTGCCTCACAAGCTCATGACAAATGCGGTCTGATCCGCACTGGCTAAAGTGGAGCGATAATCGAAAGAAACATTGGAGTTAATAAAATAAACTCAATTCAGAGAGGGGTTTTTAAAATGGAAAAACTGTGGAGCAAAACGAAAATTGGCAACCTGGAATTACCCCATCGGTTAGCGATGGCACCAATGACACGAAGTAGAGCGCAAGAGGATGGTACGCCGGGAGAGCTAACTTCCCATTATTATGCTCAAAGAGCATCGATGGGTTTAATTATTACTGAAGGCACACAACCTTCTGATGATGGTCAAGGTTACTTAAGGTCACCGGGTATCTATACGGAAAAGCATATTGAAGGTTGGAAAAAGGTTACGGATGCGGTACATGAAGCAGGTGGATTTATATTTATCCAATTAATGCATGTCGGTCGTGTTTCGCACCCCGACAATACACCACATCATCGTCAACCCGTTGCACCATCTGCGATCGCACCTGGTGTAGAAATGTTTACGGCTAAAGGGATGCAGGAAATACCCGTTCCAAGAGAGTTAAGTGAAGAAGATATCCAGACGACAATTGCAGACTTCCGGAAAGCAGCAGCGGCAGCTATTAAAGCAGGAGCTGACGGCGTTGAAATTCATGGAGCAAATGGTTATCTGATTAATCAATTTATTGGGGAGAATTCTAATACACGATCGGATAAATACGGTGGATCGATAGAGAACCGTGCTCGCTTTGCAATTGAAGTAACGAAAGCAATCGTTGAAGAAATTGGAGCAGAACAAACAGGCTTCCGTATTTCGCCGGGAACACCTCTTAACGGAATTGATGAGGGCGAACACGGTCCTGAAGTTTATCTTCACCTTGTAAAAGAATTAGCTCAATATAATTTAGCTTACCTCCATGTTATGCATTTAGGGGACGAAACACTGCTCCGTGAAATTCGCAACATCTGGCCAAATCCATTATTAGTCAATAGAGCTGGACGGGCTCTAGAAGATCTTAGTGTAGATATTGATAATGGCCTTGCTGATATGGCGCCAGTCGGGGTATGGTCATTAGCTAATCCGGACTTAGTTGAACGTATTAAAGAAGGCTTTCCTTTGAATGAAGCAGATCGTAAAACATTGTATTCTGGTAACGGAAGCGAGGGTTACACAGATTATCCTACGATGAAAGAACTCAACAACAGTAAAGAATAACATGGATATTGCTTTATGATGGCGTGCAAGTTAAAGTGCGCCATCAATTTTTCCAATAAACGAATGTGGAATTAAGATAGATGAGAAAAGGAGAAGATGAAGAATTGAAAGCTGCACAAATGGAAAAATATTCTAAACAAATCCAATTAGAAATAAACAATATAAAAATACCGGAAATCAATAACCATGAGGTTCTTATCAAAGTAAAAGCTGCAGGTGTAAATCCCTTAGACATTCTTATTTTAAATGGTAGTATTCGCATGATTGCCGATTATGACTTCCCTTTAACTTTAGGAAACGAACTATCCGGCGTTATTGAGGCTGTTGGAAAAGATGTTGTGAAATTCAAGGTTGGAGATCCCGTTTATACGAGGCTGCCAATAAATAAAATCGGAGCTTTTGCTGAGTATGCGGCAGTCCATGAGGATGCGATTTCCGTTATGCCTAAAAATCTTTCTTTTACTGAGGCCGCCGCAGTACCCCTCACGGCTTTGACTGCATATCAAGCCTTGCATGATGTACTTCATGTTCAACCCGATAAAAAACTATTTATTCCTGGAGGAACTGGCGGCTTTGGTACGATGGCTATCCCGATTGCCAAATCGATGGGGTTATATGTGATTACGAGCGGCAGTGAAAGAGGGAGATCACGTACACTGTCCATCGGCGCTGATCAATTCATTAACTATAAAGAGGAAAATTATTTTGATTTGCTATCTAATATCGATTATGTTATCGATACATTGGGGGCAAAAGAAATTAAAAAGGAACTTGCTATTCTCAAACCCCAAGGGAAATTGGTATCATTGAAGGCTTTACCCAATTACCGCTTTGCTGCTGAAAATAACTTTCCAATATGGAAAAAGCTATTGTTTGGTTTAGTAGGTGCTCGTTTAGATCGATTAGCAGTTAAACAGAATAAAGAATATCGCTTCTTATTCGTGTCCGCCAATGGCAGGCAATTACAAAAACTGACGAAACTAGTTGAGGATGAAGATATTAAACCCGCTATAGATTCAGTTTATAATTTTGATGACATTAACATGGCTTTAAATAAAGTTTCTACTGGTCACTCCGAAGGAAAAGTGATAGTAACCTTTTAAGGAGAGGATATATGAATTTTGGAAATACGCTCGAAAGGTGCCTTGGCATAAGACTGCATTCACGCTTCGTAGCATTTGGCTGATTACTGAGGGAAGAAAGAACGATTGTTCAATAAAAAAGCGACAGTCAAGGACTATTTTCACGTCCATGGCTGCCGTTGATCTAAATAATATGGTCAGTCTAAGACTTATTTAACGAATTGTGACGCGAAAAACCGCATGGTTTCAATGTATCCAGTCTGAAACTTTAATTTCCCACAACGCGGTGCTTTTTAATCTACTTATAGAGATAACGATTGGATAGCTCTTGAAATGCGATGCGGTGGAACTTTTTCTTATCAAGCATCAATTTCTGAGCCATTTGCGTGTAGATTCGCTTATGCCGAGGGTTCGGAGAGCTGTCCCCAGCCTGTTCCAAAGCGAGTGCCATCATGGTTAGCTCCTGACCGTCGAAGGCGTCTATCACATTTTGGTATATCAGTTTTTTCGCCAGCTCGCGGTACATTCTGGACTGAAACCGACTCTCCGTCTTCTTTGACCATTGCACCAAAACGTTCATAATAATCAGTTTGTCGTTTAATGTTAGCATGATTTTGGCTTTTGTGCAGCGCATCTAAGTTACACTCCTTTGTTCTCGATTGGCTGAAGCAATTATCGAGAGCAGGAGCTACAGGAGGACGCAGCGGCGGAGCATGTGACCAATTTAAGTAATGTCGGGTCCGGCAATGCCATGACATTACGCTACACTGTATCATAGCATCGGCTTTATCAATCAGCACCGCTTTGCAATTGCTTCCCGAATACGAAGGCTTCGCTTTGCCATCTTTGACACTAGCAGCCAAAGGCAACAGCGAGCCTATAGCTGATGCAGACGGAGGCAGCGTAGGTTCCGATGACGGCATAGTCGGGATCGTTTCTCTTCCCGGAAATTGGCTTGTTTGTGCAGACATAAATTTATTCGACGAATTCGTGATTGCCGATTGATGACCTTTTTCTGATAAAGGCGGCGCAGGCTTCAGGATTGATTGAGTTTCAGCGGTGTATGAACCTCCCGCAGTCTCCAAACGGCTCGCAACAGGCAATGAGGGGGCAGTCGAAGGTGCTATGCCCGAAGGACCAGCTTTCGGGATCGGCGATTTATCCGCAGAGGCGCTCTCAGCGGGCGAAATAACCAAGTCCAACACCGGCTGCACACCTTCCACTTCCGCGACCGGCCTCAGCGTGTCCGTCATCGCTTCAGCGATTGGCTGCACAACATTGTTCGTCAGCTCCTCAGCCGCTTCCACGATAGGCTTCAGCGTGTCCGACACCGCTTCTGCGACCGGTTGCACAACATTGTCCGTCAGCTCCCCAGCCGCTCCTGCGATAGGCTTCAGCGTGTCCGACACCGCTTCTGCGACCGGTTGCACAACATTGCCCGTCAGCTGCYCAGCCGMTTCCACGATAGGCTTCAGCGTGTCCGACACCGCTTCTGCGACCGGTTGCACAACTGTGTCCGTCAGCTYCCCAGCCGCTYCCRCRATAGGCTTYAGCGGGTCCGTGACCGCTTTTGCGACCGGTTGCACAACTGTGTCCGTCAGCTCCCCAGCCGTTTCCGTGATAGGCTTCAGCGTGTCCGTCAACGCTTCTGCTATCGGTAGAGCGATTTTATTCAATGGCTCAATGGAATCCAAGACCCCTGTAGCATGAGCTAAATGGATTCCTACCAAAAAAGGCAATGCAAGCAAAATCATTGTGATGACGAGGCCTTTCAAAAGCTTTCACCTCTCTTTGCAGTTAAGGCGAACCCCTTATGGAAACATTCGCCATTTATCCACAAGTTTCCTGTAAAATGCATCCAAATTGAGTCTTTGGATCTAAAAGTAGCACTTTTGTGCTATCAGTCATAACCACTCACCCGTAAACGGGTCGACTAGCTCTTTCATCGTTAACCGATGAGCTGGGGGTTTCAACAGCAGTAGCTGAAGAACCAAGCGAGTATCTCTATGCATTGGACTGGCAGCACGAGTCTTTTCTTTATAATCCGTACTTGGAAAAAGATCCAGAAAGCGGAACAATATCGTTTTATCCAGACGGTTCTGCTTGCAACCTCTTTATTGGCTGGTAAGGCATACGAGTAAAAATGTCATTGCCCTAACGAGAAACGTTTGTTCAATACACAGGAACGGGACTTTTTTATTTAATCTGATCAAGTTCTTGTTAATTGGCAATGACAAGAACTTGATCCGATTGCCAACAAGATTAAAAAGGCGCGCTCAGCTAAAGGGCAGATTTCGCAACATATTCTCGCCGTTTTCGTAAAAGAATGTAAATAAAACTTTGAAGGAGGTAAAAATATTAAATCCAAAAAAAATTTAATTATTACTCAGACATTCATAATTATTGTTTTGATTGTCTTCATTTTTGTGTTTGTAAATCAATCAAATAAAGTGAACGATACTGCTACCAACTCAGTTATTTTTCATCTTGACAGAGCTGACCTTGAACGAGTTGATAAAATGGTAACAAGATTTAATGAGGGGCAAGGAGACAATCTAATGATTATAGAACCAGGAATGGATAGCGGACCAGCCATTCATGATGTAATTTCAAATGGTAAAGAAATAAATTGGATAGTTGATAACTCACGAGATGCATGGAGTACAGACAAAGGCAAGACGGAATATGTCTGTAAATTGATTCGAATACACGAAAGAGATAGTGATTATATTGATGTTGAATTATCAAAATGTAAAAATTACAAGGATGATGACCAACTTAGAATTCTGTCTTTTAGAAAAGAAAAGTTGTAACTGGAAATGGATGAAACTAACGGTGAACTTTAGTTTTACTTAGAACCGTCGTTTACAATCGTGTGTTTCATTAAGCAAGGAGATTGGTGTAATGGAGAGTATATCAATAGAAGAACTATATGAACTATATGTCGATACGATAAAGAGATGCGGAACTTATTTGATAAACTCTGATGATTTGGTGATTGAATATAACATCTTTGAAGAGTTCGATATAGGTGCTATATCATTTTTACACACAGACAACTTAAAAAAATTAGTCGGAGAAGGGCTAATTAGTGTTGATATAATGCGTAAAAGCTCAACTTTAAGAAATGAATTTTTAGCAATTCAGCAAGGTAAAGAATGGAATATTAATGCGGTGCGGCACTCATCTCGGTGGAAGGAGATTCTTGAACTTGCAGATGAAATCAATTCAATGGTGGTGCGTTACGTTAATGCAGAACGATAGTTCAATAGACAGCAGCAGTCTAAGACTTTTCAAGTCCTAGCCTGTCGCTGTTTAATTTTTAGGGCCATTCCCCATTCTACCACTATACATTCCCAAGACAGTTCTCTCGGGAGGCGGTCTCTTCTTACCACTCCTATTCCGAATCCTCCAGGCCTCCCGCCGGGATCTGGTCTACCGTCGTCTTCAGTAACCGATATTGTCCAGGCGTACTCCCCATGCGCGATTTGAACAGCTTGCTGAAGTAGCTGACGTTGGYATAGCCGATTTCACGGCAGATGTCCTCCAGCGAATATTTGGGCTGACGCAGCAGTTCACAGGCCCGTTTGATTCGCAGATGAATCAAATGGTCGTTGATCGTTGTACCCGTTGTTTCCTTGAAAATACGGCTCAAAAAGGACGTGCTTCGCTGCACGTGACC
Organism: Paenibacillus sp. 01T442; assembly: GCF_056398345.1. Lineage (NCBI taxonomy): Bacteria > Bacillati > Bacillota > Bacilli > Caryophanales > Paenibacillaceae > Paenibacillus > Paenibacillus sp. 01T442. The sequence continues at coordinate 80,886 of NZ_JBFTPF010000003.1, read as the reverse complement.
GGCAACCGTCTCAATCGTAATGTTGTTATTATAGTTCTTCTCCATAAATTCGGTGGCAAGCTGCAAAGTCATATCATTCAGCTTCAACCGCTTCTCCCGATTGTGCGCAATGATTTGGGTGCACATCTCCATCAACCGTGCTTCCATATCGCGAAGCGTCTGGATACCGGACAGCACGAACGGTCGATCACCGAGTACAGCGGTCATATCTCCACCGGTTTGGACCAGCGTTTTTACAATCTCTCCACTTAATTGAAAGAAGAGTTGCTGCACGTTGGCTTTCCCTAGCCTGCGTGCGGTTACCTCATTCGTGATACGGTTGATCGTCTCCGCACATTCGTCCTCGTTCAATTGAAGCAGCGCTTGAAGCAGCTTTGTCTCTAACTCGTACGGGTAAAAATAAGTCTCTTCATCCTGCTTCCAAGAGCTAACGATCGTATAGGGTACGATTTCGCCTTTGCCGACATACATTTTCAGGCTGAGCGCTTCGACGGATTCTTCATAGGCGGTTTGAGCCGAATACACATCTGTGTGGATGCGGCTAAGTCCAATCGTTGCAAGGATGCCGTAGCGGTTCTTCATATTTCGCTGTAGCTTCCTAGCAAGCTCAATCGGAACCTCGTCTTGATTGGCAGGAACAGCAACAATAATGATGATGATGCGTTCATCGTCTCGAGCGAAAATTTCGCCGTCGATTTCGGGTCCGAGCTCTTCAATCAAGCCATATTGAAATAGATGAAAATGGAGATTGCCAGTCGAGTCATTCAGTAGGGATTGCTCCTCGACCTCGATCGTCAAGATAGCAAATCGTTCAAAATTCAGTTTTAACCCTAAAAGCTCAGCTGCATCCTTCTCTAGCCCACTGCTTTGCTGCGAAATCGCCCGTCCCTTGATGAGATCGCTCAAATATTTCTCTTTGATCGCGGAACGGTTGTCGCCAAGCAACGTTTCTACCCGTTCCTTCTCGCTTAGGATGGTTTCACGGCTATGGCGAAGCCGTTCGAATGCCTGCTGAATGAAGCTCGCTTCATCGGCGGCCAGCAAGGAGGCCTCTGGGCTTGCTCTATCGCCGCCACTAATATAGGCGATAACGCTTTTGAGTGGCCGGTATAGTCGTTGTGAGATGTAGAACAGCAGCAAAATGGCAACAGTGACATAAATAGCGGATATAGCAGCCACAATCATTTTTATGCGGCTCAGCCCCTCAAGCAGGACGGATCGTTTGGTCAAATTGACAAACTTCCAGCCTGTCACACTAGAAGTGGTGTAGGTCACGATCCACCGTCGATCGTCGACGTATGATCCGCTTCCAGGAGTGGATAGAACGCTTTTATCCAGCTTCCCGATTAGCGCTGCCGCTTCTTCCGTTTCACTGTAGAGAGGTTCGCCTTGGGAACCGAGGACAAGCGTCAGCCCCTTTTTATTATGATAATGGCTCAAATATTCTTTGAAGAGCAGGTCAAGCTTCAAATTGATCACGATGGCCCCATCAACCGGACCAATGAGCGGCATTTTCTGCATTAAACTGGTGGCAAGTGTCCCCTTTATCGCATTGCCAGGACGATTAGTCAGCCACACGGTCCGGTTCGCGGTGTCTTCACTCATGACCGTCATCCAAGAACGGTCGGTGAAGGAAGATAACGAGGACATTTTCATATCGGAACGGGAGGTCAGAATGAGATCAAGTTTATTGTATACGAGATAAATGGAGTCGATATAAGGACTCAGTTTCTGCTGTTCTTCCAAGAATCGTGTCAAGTCAATGAGTGAAGACACGCTTAGCTTATCGTTTATTTTGTGATACAGGTAGGATTGGGTCATGACCATGCTCGAGGCGATATTCTGTATTGCATTCAGTTCTTTATGAATCAGTTCCCGCTGCTGCTCCATGATGGATTGATTATATTCAATCGAGTTCTGAATGCTGGTATCGGCAGAAATCGTATAGGTGACCGAGGAAATGAGGATAACCGTGACAATGACGATCGCCGTCATCGATAACAATAGTTTGACGAAGAGAGATCGGTTGCGAATTACTTGAAGACTAGGCATCCAGACCCTCCTTTCGTAGTGTTAGCGTTTTCAATATTGGGTGGATATCGTACTCAGCACCAAGCAAATTATAGCACAGAATGAAATAAGGGGAAGGCGAGAGGCGAAAAACATACGAAAAATCGGATAACATAATGCGATACAACCAGCCACGGAAAGGAAAAACATAACAAAAATCGAATGAGATGATTGTGTAGTTGCGTGCCACGGGATATCGTAAAGGATGTAACCGTTCCCAATTCCCGGCCGGGGTAGAGCGTGTTAAGGAACGGAATTCATGATGTGAACCAGGGGGAGATTATTGTGCCTATCTATAAAATGAAACCAGTCGCACTCACCGTCTTAGCAGCCAGCATGGCAGCAAGCGTACTTAGTGGGTGTTCCACAGAAAAGAATACAGCTTCCGTATCGAGTCAACCGAGTAGTGCTGCAAAACCAATTGAAATATCGTGGGGCATTCAATTCCAAGCGCGGGCGGTCGTTGCCGATACGCCTGTGCAGAAATGGCTTGAACAGAAATTCAATATCAAAATCAAGCCAGTTAAAGTAACCGACGCTAGTATCGCTTCCGGTGACGTACCGGATGTGTTCATGCTGGGTGATCCATCGAACGTATCTGCCTACCAAGCGCAAGGTGTCTTAATGGATCTAGATCTCAATATGGTGAAAGAGAAAATGCCCGAATACTATAAAGATGTTGAGCAGTCGAAGGCGCTGTTCCAGACAGTAACGTTTGGCGACAAGCTCTGGGCAGTCCCGATGTTTATCGATTTGAAACCTTATGATCTTACGATGTTGTGGCGCAAAGACTGGCTCGACAAAGTCGGTATCACCAAGCTCCCGGAGACCCTCGATGAATTCGAGCAGGCGGCTTATGCGTTCGCCAAGAAGGATCCGGACGGAAACGGCAAGAACGACACCTACGGCTTGACCGGTACGGCAACGTCGACTTGGTCGACAGGCTTCTACTCGATATTTGGTGCTTATGGCGTTCAACCAACGATGTGGCACGAAAAGCAGGGGCAGATTATGAACGGCTCCATCATGCCGGAGGCGAAGAATGCTCTTGAGAAGTTGCGTAAATGGTATGCTGACGGCGTGATCGATCCGGAATATATTACGGATACACAAGATTCGTACCGCAAGAAGCTGTACAACAATCGAATTGGTGTGATTGAAGAACAAGTCGGTAAAGCAGCGCTCGCGGATGGTGCCACAAATGTAGCTATGAAAGACATCAATCCGAATGCTAAGCTCCAACTGGGTAAAAATCCGAAGGGCCCTGGCGGCAGCGGAAGCTGGGACTGGGGAGTAAAAAGTAATTACATTGTGCTTGGCAACAAGGTGAAGAATGACCCAGCTAAATTAAACAAAATTTTTGAAATTTTGAGAGCAGAGAGCAGTGACGAAGAAACGATCAACATGACGAGCTTGGGCGTAAAAGGAACACAATGGGATTTTGTAGCCAGCGGAGCGACTTCAGGCGCGACGAAAGTTTTAACCGGCTTCGAAAAACAAGAACAGCGTGATGCGGTTGGCATTCGATTGTTCTCGCTGGGCAATATCACGACGCGGACTTACCGGGATAAATATTCCAATCCGCAGATGAACGAAGCCGTTCGCACCTATTCTTCCGCACCAAACCAGACAGATGCGCTGCTGTTCGCTGCGCTTCCGTCAGATGGCAAATATAAGAAGGATTTGACGGCGCTAACGCAAAAATATTTTGCCCAAATTATTAGTGGAGAATTGCCGCTTAGCGATTTCGATAAGTATGTGGCGGAGTGGAAAGTGAAGGGCGGAGACGAGCTGACCAAGGAAGCTAACGACATGTACCAGAAGCAGTTCAAAAAATAATCAGCTTGAGAAGCGAATCCGAATCCTCGGCCGCAAGTCGTTCGCCGCTGCCGGGGAGGAGTCGCAACTGGCCCTGAGGAAGTGCACATGACATGAAAACGATTATGAAAAATAGGGAGCTGTTTGCGCTCTATCTGTTTGCTTATGCCTTTTTTCTCGTATTCAAATATGGCCCGATCTACGGGGTGCTGATCGCTTTCAAGGATTTTCGCGTCATCGACGGGATATGGGGCAGTCCTTGGGTGGGCTTTAAGCATTTCGAGGCGCTATTTCATTCGGCCGATTTCTATCGGTTGCTGAGTAATACGCTGCTGCTGAATCTGTATTTGCTGCTGTTTGCTTTTCCMGCACCGATCGTGTTAGCGCTTTTGCTTAATGAAATCAGATCCCGCTTTTTTCAGCGCTTCGTGCAGATGACCATGTATTTACCGCATTTCGTTTCGTGGGTCATCATGTCCGGCCTTGTCATCTATTTCCTGTCGCCGACCACGGGCATCGTTGCTGAGATCGTCGGCTGGTTCGGTGGGAAACCGGTATTTTATATGGGGCACAAGGAATATTTTCGCTCCATTGTAGTTGGTTCGGCCATTTTGAAGGACATCGGCTGGGGCTCGATTATTTATTTCGCAGCGCTTTCGGGTATTAATCCCGAACTGCATGAATCAGCTACCATGGATGGAGCGAATCGCTGGCAACGTTTGTTTCATATTAATATTCCGTCGATTATGCCGACGATTGCGATTATGTTCATTCTCAGCTTAGGCGGCTTCTTGAGCGCAAACTTTGAACAAATTATCAACTTGCTCAATCCGGTCACCTTTGAAACAGGAGATGTGATTGACACTTACGTCTATCGCGTAGGACTACAGCAATTTCAATACAGTTATACGGCTGCAATCGGCTTGTTCAAGTCGTTAGTAGGGTTGCTGCTGATTCTGGGGGCTAACTTCACTGTGCGCAGACTAAGCAAGGGAGAAAGCGGCTTATGGTAGGAGGATTTGCAACATGAGGATTGGAAACTGGCAGGATCGCTTAAGCGTCAGCATCATTTATATCGTACTTGGCATACTTGCTATTATTGTCGTCTACCCATTTATTCACGTACTGTCGGTTTCGTTAAGCGGTAGGGGAGAGGCGCTTCGCAGCGGCTTTCACTGGATTCCGAGGGATCTGACCTTAACGCCATACAAGGAATTGCTGACCTATCCGTTCATCTGGAAAGGGTACGGCAATACGCTGTTCCGTATGGTCATTGGCACAGCGCTTACATTGATCGTTACCGTATGCGCAGCCTACCCRCTGTCTCGCAATGAAATGCCATGGAAGCGGGTTTTGGTACTTCTCCTGCTCTTTACAATGATCTTCGACGGTGGAATCGTGCCGAACTATCTGCTTATGAAGGAGTTGCATCTGCTGAATACGCGGTGGGTTTACGTGCTGCCGAGTGCGGCAAATGCGTTCCAGGTATTAGTGATGATTTCGTTCTTCCGCTCGATTCCAGATGCGCTAATCGAGGCAGCACGGATTGATGGGGCGCGTGATCTGCGTATTCTTACTCGCATTATTTTGCCGCTATCTGTCCCGGTATTGGTTACGATCGGTCTCTGGTCGCTTGTGCATCACATTAATGCTTTTATGGACAATTTACTGTATGTGACCGATCAATCCAAATTCGTGTTGCAGCAGATTGTCCGGCAAATTCTGATTGAGAACAGGCTCGATCCGTTTACGACGGCTGTGAATGAAATTCCGCCTGCGCCAGAGAGTTTGAAGATGGCAGCAGTAATCGTATCCGCCCTTCCAGTGTTGGTGATGTATCCTTTCCTGCTTCGTTATTTCGAGAAAGGTACAATGATTGGTTCGGTGAAGGGATAATGCAGTCCTGAATACGTCTCTCCAGTGACAAGTAAAATTTATTTTGCGAAGGGATGTAGAGATATGCTTAGAAAAAAAGCAATCATTCTCACGATTACCGCCATTTTGTTGAATTTGTTCGTTTTACCTGCTATTCAGGCCGAATCCGGATTACCGGAAACGGCCTTCTATGTGGCCACAGATGGAAGCGATTCCAATGCGGGCGGGATCGATGAGCCTTTTCGAACGCTAGAGAAGGCTAGAGATGCCGTTCGTCAGTTGAAGAGCACTTCGGGCTTGCTGGATGGCGGTGTGACCGTTTATTTGCGTGGCGGCACGTATAATCGAACATCCAGCTTCCAGATCGAGCAGCAGGACTCCGGTACCGCTGACAGTCCGATCATATACAAAGCCTATCCGAACGAGAAGGTAAGTCTGTCCGGCGGTCAATCGCTCGATAAGAGTTGGTTTACGCAAGTTACCAATTCGGCGATCCTGCAGCGGATCATAAGTACCGACGCTCGTACCAAGGTGCTGCAGGTTGATCTGAGCAGTCACGGCATTTTGGATTACGGCGTGATGAGCCGACATGGTTACTATAAGGCCAACGATGTCAGTCAGGTTCCACCTATGGAGCTGTACGTAGCAGGCGAGGGGATGACACTTGCGCGCTGGCCGAATAGCGGTACGGTGCAAATGGGTGACATCATCGATGTTGGTCCGACACGTAAGGATGCTGATTTGCAGGATCGAGGAGGAACGTTCAGTTACACGTACGACCGGCCGCAATACTGGACGAATGCTGACGACATTTGGCTGGATGGGATTTTCGGTTACAGCTGGGAATGGTCTTACAACAAAGTAGCTTCGATCGATACAGTGAATAAGCAGATTACATTGCGCTACGGCGAAATGAGCGGCTTGTTCAAGAACTGGTATCCGGATTTCCATTTCGCGCAAAATTTGCTCGAGGAGATCGATAAGCCCGGCGAATATTACATTGACCGTACGCAGGGCGTCTTGTATTTTTTGCCGACGGCATCGTTTGAAACGGAGCATCCCGAGATTACCGTTACGATGTTGAAAACACCGATGATAAATTCAGTAGGGGCATCCTATGTCACGTTCGAAGATCTGACTTTGGAGAATGGGCGCGATTCGGCTGTGGTGATTATGGGTGGAGATCATGTGCTGCTATCGCACTGCGAAATCCGCAACTTTACAAACGGCGGCGTGCAGATTAATACGCCTAGCCGTTGGCTATACAATGATTTTGCGACAGCCACGGGGGTGAATCACGGAATAACGAGCAGTCACATCCATCATATCGGAGGGACGGCAGTCACTTTGAACGGAGGCAGCCGTGTCACGCTTGCGCCTGGTAACAACTATGTGGAAAACTCGCATATCCACGATTTCGCTTATTATCATAAGGCGTACAATCCAAGTGTCATTCTGACTGGTGTGGGTAACCGTGTATCGCACAATGAAATTCATGATGCGCCGCATCCTGGCATTCTGATCTTCGGCAATGACCACCTAGTGGCGTACAACAATATTTATGATGTATGCAAAATGTTCTCCGATCTCGGGGCCATCTATATGAACGCAGGCGAGACACCGCAACAGCGGGGAACCGTCATTCGGGGAAATTATTTCCACAACATTGGTGAATCCAAAGCTGGTGTAGAAGGTGTTTATCCAGACAATTTCACAATGGGGCTGACGATTGAAGATAATATCTTTTACAAAATGGGCAACTCCGCAGTTAAAAATAACGGTGGGGCACACATCAAGACCCGGAATAATCTGTTTATCGATAGTGAAGTACCTTATGATTATGCCGACATTTATCTAGGAGATGCACCAGATAAGCAGATCCCGAAGAACTACATGCCGAAATGGCAGACGTTGTTTGCCCAAAATAATAATTTTGTAGGGACGCCATATTTGGTCAAATATCCGGAGCTCGCAGACTTCTTTACGGAAAATCGGTACTATCCGACTACGAATACCTTAGAGAATAATGTGATCTATAATCCTACCAGGGCTCGCAGCAGCATCACCAATGCCCAAGGGGCGTACGATAAGTTTAATTTGTTGCAGTATGCGAACAACTGGGTGACGAACAGCGATCCTGGCTTTGTAAATCTGGCCGCTGGTGATCTCAATTTGAAAAGCGACTCCGCAGTGTTCCAGCAAATTCCCGGCTTCCATCCGATTCCTTTTGACGACATAGGGATTATCGGAAAAGCAGGACCGTATCTGGCGCCAGATGCCATTCCAGTAGAAGGTGTTCGGGCTTACGACGCAAATGTGATGATTGGAATCGGCAAAACATATGAGCTGCATACGGCCGTTTTACCGTGGGATGCAACGAATCCAAAGCTGCTCTATACATCCAGCGATCCTAGCGTGGTCAAAGTAGACAGCAAAGGAATGCTTAAGGGGGTGGGCATCGGGCAAGCCGTCATCACAGTCACTTCAGCAGAAAATCCGCTGCTTCAGGATGAAGTCATGATTGACGTCGAGATCGGGGACGGTATTTATGAATATACCGATTTCGAGACAGGGCGAAACAGCTGGCCGGTGGATCCGAATCGGTCGGTCATCGATATAGGCGGCAACCATATGTATAAAGTGCTGAAAGGTGCGACGGCGGTATCGCCGAACGAATATACCAACTACGAACTAACATTCAAGATGAAGACACCGCCAACGATGCCAAGTCTAGGCACGATTTATTTCTTCGACAGGCTAGGTTCGAACGGCGGGGGCCGTGTTGGCTACCGCAAGGTGGAGGACGGCACGTCCAAGTGGCTTCTCTATAATAAGGCCTGGGGGACCGTCAAGGAAGTGAACTTGCCATACACAGATTTAGCGCCGGATACCGAGTACAGCGTCAAGCTACTTGTAAAAGGTGCTGAAATCAGCCTCTATGTGGGTGGCGTGCTGAAGCTGAAGGCGACGGATGCGACATACAATCCATCTGGTACGGTCGGCTTTTATGCAGGCGGCTTCGACTACCTGCTGTTCGATGACATCAAGCTGTCCGTGCCGACTACGAAGGTTGCTGGGCTGCTGCTAGATCGAACCAGCGCGAATATCGGAGCGGATGAACAACTGAAGCTGCAGGTGAGCTTTGATCCTTCAGATAGCGTTAATCACAATGTTATATGGACATCGAGCAATCCGAGCGTAGCCGTTGTCGATGCAAACGGCTTGGTTACCGCCGTCGGATCAGGTGAGACGGATATTACCGTGACGTCGGTCGAAACACCTGAAGCGTCAGCGACTAGCCATATCATCGTGTCGGACATTCTGCTGAAGACGGATTTTGAATCCGGCGGAGGCGGCTGGCCAGTGGATCCGAATCGTAGCATTATCACGGTGAACGGCAATCATAAGTACCGGCTTTTGAAAGGCGCGTCAGCCACATCTCCTCGTTCGTTTACGAACTACGATTTGACGTTCAAAATGAAGACCCCGGCCACCATTCCGAGCGCAGCGACGTTATATATATTTGATCGCTTGGTCTCCGGCAGCGGTGACCGAATCGGATACCGGAAGACGGTGGACGGGGCGTCGCAATGGATTCTTTATAATGGTTCGTGGGCGACTGTGAAACAGTCCAGCCTGAACTATGAGGACTTGGCTCCGAATACGGAGTATACCTTTGAGCTGATCGTGAACGGCGCGGATATCTCCCTATTCGTCAATGGGGTGCTCAAATTAAAAGCTTCCGATCCTGCGCACAATTTGACAGGAACGATTGGCTTCTATGCAGGTGGTTTCGATAATCTGCTCTTTGACGACATCGTGGTTACGCAGCTTCGTGTGCCGATAACGGAAGCATCGATCTCTCCTGCCCAACCGGATGGAACAAATAACTGGTACGTGCATCCGGTTACGATTCAGTTAGGTCGGGGGGAACGATCATCCACGCTGGCACAAACTAACTATAGTTTGGATGGCGGAGCGACTTGGCAGCCCTATCTGATGCCGATCGTGATCAATACGGATGGCATCCACACTATTTCTTATCGTTCTACCGATCAAGCGGGGAACGAGGAAGTCGTACAAACGGTCAGAGTTCAACTGGATATGACGGCTCCCAGTATAACCGTTTCCACACCGAGCGTGAATCAGGCATTGAAGAACAGTGAAGTGCTTATACCTCAATTTATTGTGACCGATTCCTTGTCTGGTGTAGATCAGTCGAAGACAAAAATATGGCTAGATGAGCAGCAAGTAAATGAAGGAGACCAGATTCCCCTATACACGCTCCCTCTAGGGATGCATGCGCTCATCGTGACGGGGGTTGATGCAGTCGGGAACGAAGGGAGTCACACGGTCACATTCCAAACCTATGCAGACATCGATTCGCTACAAGCGCTAATTAGACAGTTTACGGCGATGTCATGGATTGATAATAAGGGAATCGCAAACAGTTTGGTAGTAAAGCTGCAGCAAAACAAATTGGATGCGTTTATTCATGAAGTGGAAGCACAAAGGGGCAAGCATATCACATCAGCTGCAGCTCAGATATTCCTAAGGGATGCGAGTGACTTGCAGATGACGTTGAACCAAAAAGGAGAATTCCATGATTTCGTTTCATCAGTTGAGAGAGGCGATATTAGCCATTCAAGAAAGACCGACGACCCTAACGTCTGGGGCCTTGACACCAGCGAGAAGAAGGGAGCTGCTGGAAGCCCCACATCTAGCAGGATTGCTTAAGGAAATACATCAGGAAGCGGAGAGGGCCAGGCGTGAGCCTGTTCCTCTCCTGTCTTTCACGGATTTTCAAACATTTCATTCGGCAGGAACTCGCAAGGAATTTGAAAAGCCGTATTTTGAACGCAGAGGACGCTTGCTTGCTCTTGCATTGTCGATGGCTCTAGATGACAGCGATGTATATAAGATGACATTGGAAAATCTGATCTGGGAAATATGTAATGAGTATGCCTGGGCTGTACCGGCGCATCTACCAGATACGATAGATAAAGTGTTGACGGCACGTGTCCCTCCGAACCGCTATGTGGACTTGTTCGCGGCTGAAACGGCGCATGCTTTGGCGGAAGTGCTATATCTTTTAGAGGACCGTTTGAATGATTGGGTCTCGCACCGAGTGAAGCAAGAAATCGAGCAGCGTGTATTCCAGCCTGTGTTCGAAAGTGCTCACCATTTCATATGGACCTCAAAGACGAACAACTGGTCAGCCGTATGTAGTGGTGCTGTCGGTATGGCGGCGCTGTTATTAATCGATGACCGGGAACGACTTGCTGGCATGCAGGACCKGGTTGTGAGCGCCATGGATAGCTTTCTTGCGGGATATGGGGATGATGGCTGCTGTCCGGAGGGGCTCGCATACTGGAGGTACGGTTTTGGGTATTTTGTCTATTGGGCTGAGATGCTTTACGAGTTTACTAACGGATCGATTGATTTGCTGAAGCAGGACAAAATTAAGCGGATTGCCGAATTCCCGGCAGCCGTAGCACTCAGCGATACTTCCTGCATCAATTATTCCGATTGCAGGCCAACCTTCAGACCGGCTACTGGACTAATCAGTCGTTTGTGCCGCAGACTTGGGATCGCTCCGCCGAAAATGACGTGTGTGCCTTCGTTTCATGAAGATCATTGCTACCGTTGGCCGTTTACTTCCCGCAATATAATGTGGACAGAGACCGAATGGCTGCATGTTCCAGGAGCAGAGGGGACCTTTTACTTTGCCAGTACGGATTGGTTGGTGGATAAATGCGAAACCTCGAAGGGCTTGCTTGCCTTTTCCGCTAAAGGAGGTCATAACAACGAGCCTCACAACCATAACGACCTCGGGCATTTTATTCTCCATACCGAGGGCGATACGCTGTTGGCAGATCTCGGAATGGGGGTATATACCCGCGAATATTTCGGGAAAGAACGCTATGACCACCTGCATGCCTCATCTGKGGGTCACTCGGTTCCTATCATCAATGGAGAGCAGCAGGCTGCCGGTGAAGCATATAGGGCAATCGTTACGAAAAATGATATGAATGATGGAGCTGTCAGGTTTGAACTCGATTTGACGCAAGCTTATAGACCGGAGGCGCGAATCCGCTTTTTCCAACGGTCCTTCGAGTGGAAGGTCTGCCAAGATGAAGCCAGAGCAGAGCTAACGCTAACGGATCATTTTGTATTCGATGAGGGAACAGGTGAGGCAGAACGGAGCTTAACGGAGCATTTCATCTCTTTCCACAAGCCTGTTATCAGAGGTGGAGAGGTAACCTGGCTGGGTGAGAAGGGGAGCGTCGTTTTACGATTTGAACCGTCGCTGCTGTCAGCGCATGTAGAAACAGTAGAAATACCATGTCGTGATTCGCATCCAGTGACGGTATATCGATTACAACTCCACGCTAGGCAGTTGGCCCAAGTGTATACGTGCAGGTTAGTCTTATCGTGCTGTATACATTTAACCCTTTCACTTAAGCGTTGCACATAATTACGGAATAGAAAGGAAGAGAACGCATGCGATTTCGTCAGGTGCATCTTGATTTTCACACCTCGGAAGCAATAACGCCGATTGGAGCACGTTTTGATAAGCGGCAGTTTCAGGAAATGCTTAAGCTAGGCCATGTGGATTCCGTTACGATTTTCTCCAAATGCCATCACGGCTKGGCTTACCATCCGTCAGAGGCGAACGAGATCCATCCTGGACTGAGCTTCGATTTGCTTGCCGCCATGATTGAAGCTGCACATGAGATTAACGTGAAAACACCTGTATACCTATCAGCTGGCTTGGATGAGAAGCTGGCACGACGACACCCAGAATGGCTCATCCGTGATGAGAACGACCAAACGAATTGGGTCAAAGGCTTTATGCTGCCGGGCTATCACCAATTGTGCTTAAACTCTCCCTATCTAGACATCCTGATCGACCAGATCCGGGAAGTCGTATCCCGTTATGATCTGGATGGTCTGTTCTTCGATATAGTAGGGATACGCAAATGCTACTGTCATAGCTGTGTTGAGAGCGTGCGCGAGGAAGGTCAGGATCCACGGGATGAGAAGGCTATGCGAAAGATATGGGAGAAAACGTATGCGAATTATACGGCGAGGGTGAAGGAAACGATTATATCGATCAAGCCAGGGCTGCCGATCTTCCACAATGGCGGACACATCGCACGAGGTCGACGCGATCTGATTAGTATGAACACACATTTAGAACTGGAGTCGCTGCCGACGGGTGGTTGGGGCTATGATCACTTCCCGCTGTCTTCTAGATACGCGCAAACGCTTGGCGTCGATTTTCTCGGTATGACGGGGAAATTCCATACGTCTTGGGGAGAATTCGGCGGCTATAAGCACCCGAACGCACTCCGTTACGAAACTGCGCTCAGCATGGCCAATGGTGCCCGCTGCTCGATTGGCGATCAGCTTCATCCTGACGGTTATATGGATGAAGCGACTTACGCACTGATTGGCGCGGCTTATCGCGAGGTCGAGGCCAAAGAGGCATGGTGCGTAAGGGCTAAGAATATTGCCGATGTTGCGCTGTTAACGTTGGAAGCAACCGGCTTGCATCCGAAGGCGAATGTGGCCAAGTCGGATTCCGACGCAGGGGCCGTCCGCATGCTGCTTGAAGGCAAATTCCTGTTCGATGTCATCGATCAGGAGAACGATTTTACAGCATATAAGGTGCTAATATTACCAGATTACGTAGCGGTGGATGATAAGCTTCAGAGCAAATTGGAGCAATTTTTACTGCAGGGCGGCAAAATTCTTGCGACAGGCTGGTCCTGCCTTGATCCGGAGGGCACCCGATTTACAATCGATCTCGGGGTGCGATATGTAGGGACAAATCCATATCGCCCTGACTATTTCCGCCCTCTGTTCAATCTTGGAACCTGTAGAGAAGCCTCCTACATTTTCTATTCACAAGGACAGCGAATCGAGCTGTCGGGCGGAACCGAGCTTGCACACCGTGAAGATCCCTATTTTAACCGCGATCTGTTTACATTCTGTTCGCACCAACATACGCCAAGCAGCTATGCATATGGAGGACCAGGTATGGTGGAAAGCGAGAGAAGTGTGTATATCGCTTGGAATATCTTTGAAGATTACGCGACCAAAGGCAGCCTCATATTGAAAGAAGCGGTCCTGCATGCGTTGGATCGATTACTCCCTGACAAGACGCTGCAAACCAATCTTCCGGCGCAAGGCATCGTCACCCTGCAAGATCAAAAAGAAGAGAATCGTCTGATTAATCACTTGCTGTACGCAACCCCAATCCGCCGAGGGAAAAACATCGAAGTCATCGAGGATATGGTTCCCATCTATGACGTCCAGGTTTCCGTTCGTACATCCAGACAAGTGAAGAACGTATATATGGCACCACAGATGGTCTCGCTCACCTTTAGGTACGAGGAGCAAACGGTCTCCTACACAGTACCTAAGTTGGAGTGCCACCAGATGGTTGTTATCGAGTATGAATGTTCCACGGAAGAAGAACAGGTTCATTAGGACCTGTTCTTCTTTCTGCTCATACGGCGATCCATTCAACCGACAAGTGACCAATAGGCACCTGAACACATACATTGGTTAAGAGTTGGAAGGGAGTGGCCGGAGCATGCCTGCAATTATTAATGGTGGAATCAAAATCCTCAATGTCGCACAGGGTTCCAATGTCCAGATTGGCGATACTTTGGCAATTAACCTTACCAGCAGTTCCAAAATCTTTGCAGGAGCCAACTCGTTTTCGCCAGGGGATAGCTTTGGAAGTGTTCAGAATGTACTCAATGGAAGTACCAATACAGTGGATCCTGATGTTGTGGATACGCCAAATAACACGATTTAATTGATGATTTTCTATTTCCACAAATTGGACGATTGTTGAGTAGAGATTAACGGTCCTAAAGTGATAGGGGGCTGCGAAGGATATACGGAACGCGAATCCATTTTAGGGGATAGAGAAGCTTGTTAAAACGAAAAGTGATTCGGATATATATCGGAAATATGATGTGGTTCCTTCCAGTTCTAATTTTGATCATGGGGGTCAATCCTTCTGTCGCAGGCAGTTTTTGGTGGAAGGCGCTGGGTTTTCTACTCTTTGCTGGCATTGTTGTCGTATGTATCAGTTCTTGGCTTCAGGTGCATCGTGAACAACGTGAACTTGATAAAAAGCGGCTCGATTATGAGTCTGTTGTATACCGTCAATTCTAATAAGACTGACTGACCGTCGATGCGATACGCATGGGCGGTTTTTTCGTACACCTAAAGATCGTATCCGTTTTTCGATAATAAATAGATGTCAGCAGGTAGGGGGATGTATTACACTAGTAAGTACGATTCTCAGGAAAGACTTGGCACAATTCAGGAGGCCATCTATAGATGAAGCATCGACAAGTGCTACAGTACATTAATCAGCATTTTAAAGTGAAATTAATTTTGACACTGTCGATCATCATCATTCTTTGTTCCCTCATTACTGGGTACATTTCGTATCGCATTTATTTGAATTTGTTTGAAAGTGAGATCAGTAAGCAGTATTTAACGACCAGTGAGCAGACGATGGAGCAAATTGGCTTTAAAATCCAAGATATGTATCGGATTACCGATTTTATTATTTTTCACCCCCGCGTAGAGCAAATTGTGCAAGGGATTCGTGCGGAACCACCAGAGGGCGAGACAAAAGCCTATCGCAGATTTATTTTGGAACGTGAATTGTCGGAAATTTTGTTGCCATTGAAAAATGAAACACCGCAAATACGTGCGTTATATATCGTGGATTTGGAAGGGAATAATTACTATTTCAGTCATACGAATCCGTCGATGCAGATAACGTTTCCTGACTTTTACAATAAGGTGAAGTCGGGTGTGAACCAGAGCTCAGCAGAGATCGTGTGGCAGCGATTAAATATTCCGGATTCCTCCGATCCTTCGGGGAAGAAAAGCAATCTGGTCGCAACCCGCTTGCTCAAATCGACGAAGCAGCAAGCGGCTTACGGGACGCTGGTCATGATTATTGATGAGTCTTTTCTGACAAGCCCTTTAGACAAACTGATGGCTGGCAGGACGACGGGAGCGTATATTTTCGACCAATATAATAAATTGCTGTATAGTCGAGCGCCGGAGGGCAGGGCTGGGATTATTCCCGCATGGGAAAATCAGGAGCGGTCTTTTATCGAGAGGAATGAAAATGAAGATTATTTGTTTGTGAAAAGCACCTATGAAGCCCGATCTTTCAAACTTGTTAGTGGTATTTCCTTGGCGGATATCGAGGAAAAGGGCAGGATGGTGTATCAGGTTGCTGTCATTTCTGGGCTCGTCAGTGTTCTGTTGATGGCGGTCTGTGTCTCCATTTTCAGTGGTAGGATGTTAAAACCTTTACACGGATTAGTGTCTGCCATGCATCAATTGCGCAGAGGTAATTTGGAGGTTGAAATTCCCAAAACGTCGAATGATGAGTTTGCTTTTCTAGCGGAAAGTTTCAATCGGATGGTCGAGAACATTCAATCGTTGATTAAGGAAGTGTATGTCAGCAAGCTAAGTGAACAGGAAGCGGAGCTTAAGGCGCTGCAGGCTCAGTTGAATCCACATTTTTTATACAACGCTCTGAATTCGATATATTGGAAAATCATGCTCCTGTACGACGATGTGGAGACGGCTTCCTTGGTAACAAGCTTATCTGATTTATTGCGGTATTCATTGGAATCGGTCTCTACGCCAAGTACATTGCAGGAAGAGCTTACGCAGATTCGCAATTATATGACGATCCAAGAGGCTCGGCACGGTGAAGGGCTGCACGTTTCCATTGAAGCAGAGGAAGAGTTATTGGCTTGTGGCATGCAGAGGTTGATCCTTCAACCGTTAGTTGAGAATGTCTTCGTTCACGCGTTTCGTGATCAGCCGGATAACAAGCGGTTATGGATTCGCGCTTTCCGCCAAGGTGCTGATTTACTAATTGAAATCGAGGATAATGGGAGCGGCATCGATGAGGGGACGTATGTACGTCTGACGAAAGAGCTGTCGGTGTATGATCATCAGAGGGAACGGGAGAGTATTGGTGTTCGAAATGTTGTACGTCGTATTTACTTGGTCTATGGCGATCCCTATCGCTTAGAAATCGAACGTTTGCCGCAGGGCACGCGGATGCGTTTGATTTTACCGTGTGAACAGATGATGTCTTTCGAAGGGGGAAAGGTGGATGAACCACATCTTATTAGTTGAGGATGAGCCATTATTTCGCAAAGGGTTAGCCAAAATGATTACGGGCTCTGAAACCAACTGGCATGTCTGCGGTGAGGCAGAAAACGGGCAGGAGGCAGAAATCCTCATAGCTGAGAGGCTGCCGGATCTCGTCATAACGGACATTCGCATGCCATTAATGGATGGCTTAGAGCTGCTGAAACGGAGTAAGCTCAAGTTCCCGCATATCGAGTTCATCGTCATAACAGGATTTCAGGATTTTCAGTATGCACAAGCTGCATTGCGTTACGGTGCCATGGATTTGCTCATTAAACCTTGTGGGAAACAGGATATTTATGATGCGTTAGATAAAGCTGAGGTTCGAGTATTGGAGAAGCAAGCGAATCTGCGCAAAGCGGAAACGGAGCACGCCCTATTACTGGAGAACACGTTGAGGGGGCTCTTGTTGCGCTTTCCCTATCGAGCAGAATTAGCAGCGGAGTTAGAGATAAGCTTAGCTAATTGCCAATTGATCTTATTCCAGATCACGGACTTCATGCCGTCACACAAAATGTATACGAAGCGGGATATGCCGTTACTGCAGTTTGCGGTGCTAAATATGATCGGCGAATGGCTCGATATGTATCACTTGAAAGGAAAGTTGTTATTGATCGAAAATGGGCAGTTTGCCTTGCTTTGTCAGGATTCGTTCGAGGAGAAGCTTGTATGTGAAGCGGCTTGTGAAACGGTGGAACGGTTACTTGGCTTACAGATGTCCTCTTATTGTGCAGGGGCAGCAGCAGGCGTACAGGATCTTGCCGATCTATATGAGGCGGGGCGCAGCATGTTGGGCGCAACAATGATTGCGGCACAGGACAAAAACGATGTACAGGTCGATAAACAGTTATCGACGAATCGTGCGCAGCAGCAGCTTATTAGTACGCAAACGATTGCGTTTATTTTAGCAGGGCAAATCGAGCAGATGAAGCTGTATCTAGCCCAATTGATGAAGGACATCTATGGATTGTCCATAGAAAATGGGAAAGTGGAGGCTTTGTCGTTCAGTTTTGCTTTACAGGAAACGGCACGCAAGCAGTTTGAGATGGCGTATGACCCGCAGTTATTGACAGAGCGAATCGCGCTGCTGCACGCCTGTGGCACGAACGACGAGGTGTCCCAGTGGACGGGCATGGAATTAGACCGCTTTATGAGCAGTTTTACGGCGTGGCAGGAAAAGTACAGTGAAAATGTCGTGTGGAAGGCAGCACGATACATGGAGGAGCATTATGCGGAGCAGTTGCCACTTCAATTGGTGGCCTCGCAGGTGCATTTGAATGCAACGTATTTCAGTCATCTGTTCAAAAAAGAAACAGGGCGCAGCTTTGTTGATTATTTAATTGAACTGCGGATGGAGAAAGCGAAGGGCCTACTGGCTAACACGGATATGAAAATCACCGAGGTGTCGGGCGTCGTCGGGTACGATTTACCGAACTATTTTGCCAAATTATTCAAGCAAACAACAGGCCTATCGCCGAAGGATTACCGCAAGATGGTTCGACCTGATCCGATAAGCAACGTGCGGAATTGAGTATTACTTCATAGCGTCCCCTGTTTAGTGAAAATAATGTACTAGACTAGCAGAGCGTATCGTCCCTTATTGTATTGTTGGATTCTTGACATGTGGAACATTTTGTTCTCTGAAGTCTCTGGCTAAAATCAAAAACGCGCTGAACCAATGTGGTTTTGCGCGTTTTGCCGGGACGAAATACGGTGTCAGGACGGAATGTTCATAGCGGTCTGAATGTTTTTGAGATCGAGCTGAATTTGCTCTGGCATATGGTAGGGATGGTATAGGCCTCGCTGCATCATGTAGATTGATATTTTTTCATGGGAGTCTATGGCTTCGTCGAGCTGTTTCATCAAAATTTGCTTGAGTTCGGGGGTGGCACATTCGGTCACGGCCATTGCGCAGTTTCTGACTCCACTCTTGGCGTTCATCAAAAAATCCATAGCGATCACGTCATCGGTCAGCGTATGAAGGCCTGTCATGTGTTCTAATATTGTATTCATGCTTTATCTCCTATTGGGTCATTTTAGTTAGCACTCCACCGAGCTCCTGAAGCTGCTGCTGTGATAATTGCACGTCTTCCTGCAAAATTTGCATCAGCTCCGGGTCGGTTACCAGAATTTGCATGGCTTTGGATTTGGTCATGCAAATCGTCTTGAACGCAGCCATTTCATGAACCTCCAGCATCTCATGCAAAGCGTAATTGGAATTCATTCGAATTGTCCTCCCATGTATCTATCCATATTCAAGGTTTTAAGATGACTTTGATGCAATCGTCCGTTTTCGTATCGAACACTTCATAGCCGCGCTTGGCCTCGCTGAGCGGAATGACGTGCGTAACAATGTCTCCTGGGTCCACTTTGCCTGATGTAACCAACTCGTACATATACGGCATGTAGTGAATGACTGGAGCCTGTCCGGAACGGATATTCACGTTGCGCTGCATGATGTCGCCGAGCGGGAATCCGTTATAGCGTCCGCCGTATACCCCAGTGACTTGGATGGTCCCGCCTTTACGGACAGCCTGGGACGCAATGATAAATGCGCTCATGGTGCCGCCTTGCAGTTTCATACCGCTGGCTAGAAATTCGAGATCGCTCATCTTGCCGTCCATTCCTACGGCATCAATCACGACATCGGCGCCGCCTTTGGTCATTTCTTTGAGATTGTTGCCGATATTCTTATCCTGTTCGAAGTTTACGATTTCCACATTATTCGTTCGCTTCGCATGCTGTAAGCGGTAATCGACATAGTCGACAGCTATGACCCGCTTTGCTCCTTTCAGCCAGCAGAATTTCTGAGCCAGAAGTCCGACCGGACCGCAGCCGAGCACGATGACCGTATCTCCATTCTTTACGCCGGCGTTATCTACGCTCCAGAATGCCGTCGTCATGGCATCGGCGATCAAGCTTAGCTTTTCGTCCGGTTGTTCGCAGCTCTCGGGAATCTTGAAGTGGGTAAAATTTGCGAACGGGACTCGTAAATACTCGGCTTGCCCGCCAGGGTATCCACCAGTCGTTCCGGAGTAGCCGAAATATGCGCCCATATCCCCATGTTCGTTTGAATTGTCACATTGGCTTTCCAGCTGATTTTTGCAAAAAAAGCATTCTCCGCATGCAATGTTGAATGGGATGATCACACGGTCGCCTTTCTTTACCTTTGTCACGCCTGGGCCTACCTCTTCTACGATCCCCATCGGTTCATGCCCGATGACATAGTTCTCCTGAAGGTTAGGGATCATCCCGTGAATAAGGTGAAGGTCGGAACCGCAAATAGCGCTACTGGTGATCTTTACGATCATATCGTCCGGTTTCTCAATCTTCGGATCCGGCACCTCTTTGACCACGACATTTTTAATCCCTTGATAAGTTACCGCCTTCATGCTTTATGTCCTCCAATATGTTGATCTGGGATCCGATCAAACATCCCTTTACGCGACGTATCATCCGGGAATAAATTCATCTGCCCGATCATCACCGTATTTTTCGCCGAAAGCTGGTCGAGTTGGTACTGTTCGTTCAGCTCGTAGGGATGGAACCATTTTTTACGAATCATGAGCTCCGTAATTTCTTGGTGCATGACAATCCCCTGCTTAAGATGATTGTGCAGCAGCGCTCTTACATCAGGAGAAGCCGTTTCCGTCAAGGCGATGGACAAATTTCTCACACCCTCCTTGGCACGAAGAAGGAAGTCCATTGCAAAAGTCATATCTGCCATTTCCGGCATATTTAATGAATTAATCGGGTCTAAATAATCGGTATTCATTTACGTTCCCCTTTAATGAGTTATAGGTGTCGGGCTATTCGGAACAGGCGCTTGGAAAGGAGCTCTTGCGTAGATTGCTTGCAGCTCGGCGATCTGTTGAGTGGATTGAATTACGTCTTTCTGCATTAACGCTTTTAGTTCTTGGTCAAAGACCAAGCCTTGCATAAGTTTTGACTTAGCGAGGCAGAGCGTTTTAAAGTTTAACGCTTCATGCAATTCCATCGATTCGTGAAGCGCTAGGGTTGGCGTATTCATGAGAAATTATCACCTCCTTTTTCATCAACTTAGATTCTCCCACGCATCGATTCTTATACTAAAATTGATTGCCGGAAATGTGGGATCCGGATATTTCCATACAGTCGCAGGAATATAAACAAATTCTCAACCGCATACTTATTACTGTTTAAATTCATGATCTTTGCTCAAGGGAGGACTTGCTTTGCCCAATGAAAACAAAATTGATCTAGCAACCGAAAATGCAAGAAAACCGGCAGAAGGTGCACTTAATTCGAGCGGCAATATGCTGGAGCAGCATGCATCTAAAGCGGTTTCTGAGGCGCAAACCGCTTTAAATCAGGCAATAAGCTCGATAAGTGAATCTAATGCGGCAACAAATTCACTTGCTTTGGAGACGGCCCGGCAGCAATTGACCCAAGCAGAGGAATTTTTAGATCAAGCGCAAACTTCAGCGAACGCGTTACGTTTACCGGACCAACAATAAAACGGTCTTGGTGCAAATAGGTTTGGCAGAGATTCTCTTTCTTTTACGGATAGACGCGGAGAGGAGAGTCACCTTCAGAAGGCTTCGGCTTGTGCCGAAGCTTTTTGTTGTGCTCGGACATTTTCAAAAAAATTAATCGAATCCGTTAGAAGATGGCGACGACTTCAACATCCACTTTTAGAAAAAGAATCGTTAAGAGCCAGGCATTAGAAAAAGTTTTAAACATATATAGGTAATATCCGTTCAAATATGTTGGGGAGGATATCATAAAACTATGTTACCTATGGAAGAATATTTCGGTAAGTTAGAACTCGTTTATTCATTTTATGGGGCTATGCCTACAGGCGTGAGTGTATCAGAAACCGGGCGTATCTTCATTTGCTTTCCGAAATGGGGAGATGACGTTAGATTTACGGTAGCGGAAATTGTGGAGGGTCGATTGCAGCCTTATCCTAATTTAGAAACAAATACGATAAACCCTTTGAATATCACGATGTCCTTCATCAGTGTCCAAAGTGTAATTGCGGATGGAAGGGGAACCCTGTGGGTACTGGATACGGCAGCACCAAATTTTTCTGAGCCTATTAAAGGAGGGGCGAAATTAGTCGCTGTAGATTTAAATACAAATGCAATAAGTAAAGTATATACGTTTGGAGAAGATGTAGTCTTGCCGACAACGTATCTGAATGATGTTCGATTTGATTTTCGTATTGGTAAATCCGGATATGCCTATATAACGGATTCTTCTTCGAACGGTCCAGGCGCTATTATAGTCGTAAATTTAGAAAATGGAAATGCGTTTAGACGGTTAAATGGAGCAAATTCAACTTCACCCGATCCGTATTTTTTACCGAAAGTGGAAGGGAAAATTTTGATGAATCGAAATAGGGATGGTTCGACATCTCCCTTTCGATTGGCCTCTGATGGTATAGCGATTTCCCCTGATGGAAAAATGTTATTTTTTTGTCCATTAACCAGTCGTCATCTATACTCGATCTCAACAGAAGCCCTAAGAGACAGAACGATACCGGATTTGAATTTACGTGATCACGTGCAGTATTGGGGAGAAAAAGGTGCTTCTGATGGATTGATAACCGATGCAAAAGGAAACGTTTACGCTGGAGACTATGAAAACGATAGTATTCGAAAGATATTGCCGAATGGAATAATGGAAACCATCGCACATGATCCGAGAATTTTATGGCCCGATACTTTTTCTATTGGTCCGGATCAACACTTATATGTTATTGTGAACCAATTACATCGGCAGGCAAGATTTCATTATGGAAAAGACATGCGGCAAAAACCTTATAGTTTACTTCGTATAAAAATTGATGAATTACCTGCTCCTACCTTTTGATAAATATATCACTTTACAAAGTTGACTCAAGTTGCACCGATATGGATGT
Source organism: Paenibacillus sp. 01T442 (assembly GCF_056398345.1). Classification (NCBI taxonomy): domain Bacteria; kingdom Bacillati; phylum Bacillota; class Bacilli; order Caryophanales; family Paenibacillaceae; genus Paenibacillus; species Paenibacillus sp. 01T442. The sequence goes on along the minus strand of NZ_JBFTPF010000003.1, from coordinate 57,998 downwards.
TGCTACGTTCCCGCTAATCGTGTAGCCTAACATTTTATTTTCTTTCTAGTCCCCATCGTCTGGGTTAGATGATGGGGGCGTTTTTTTTCTACACCACGCCAAAATCTAAAAATCGTATCCGTTTTCCCATAAATCGTAGATGTCGTACCGTCCCAATTTTCTTACAATTAACTACATAATGGTATGATAAACACAATGACAACGAGAGGGGGAAGCACTCTGCGTAATCCAATCCAACGAGCTCGCCTTCCAATATTGATGACCACTGTGGTGATCATATCCATTATGACAGGCTGCTCTACCCATACGAAGAATGCACAAGAATCCGATGCGCAGAAGTCTGCGAAACGGGGCAAGATTACAGTCACGATTTATGATCGTGGCAACATCCCTTCCGGCCAAGGAACGATTGAAAACAATCTGATGACGAAATGGATTAATCAAGCAGGTCCCGTGGATGTCACCTTCATTCCTTTACCACGGACGCAGTCTGATCAGAAGCTGAACACGCTATTCGCAGGTGGAGGCGCACCTGATCTCATTCTGGAATATGCGCCGCATGTCAAGAACCCGTTGATCGATCAGGGGCAACTTCGTCCGATCGACGATATGATTGAGAGATACAGCACGACGTACAAGGCCCTCTTGACGAAATTTCCAGCATTGCGTAAAGCAGGGTTGGGTACGGATGGCAAGTTGTATCAATTCGGCCGTATTAACGAAACAATTCCTCAGCGCGGCATTTTTATTCGCAAGGATTGGCTCAGGAAATTGAATCTGGACATTCCGCAAACCACCGAAGAGATGTATCTGGTTGCCAAAGCTTTTACCGAGCAAGATCCCGATGGAAATGGGAAAAAGGATACCTATGGCCTCGCCCTTGCCAATAATACGGTCGCTACACTAAACGAAATGTTCGGTGTCACGTATCCGAATTTCGTTGTTCTGGGCAACGAGCTCATTCATGGGTGGGACAATATGCAGGCTGTAACAGCTTTCAAGAAAAGGCTGTACAATGAAGGATTGGTTGACAAGGATTTTTTTGTCGATAAGAACGGGTCTAAGGCAAAGCAGGATTTCTTGAATGGGAAAATTGGCATTTATATGGATCAGTTTAATGTCCCGATTACCTTTTATAACGACTTCTATGTGGGTCTGAAAAAGAGTGTGCCAGACGCAGAGCTGGCTATTATGCCCTATCCGACAACCCCTGTGGGACGCTTTAATCCGATTTTCGTCAACCCGATCCAAATGACGKGTGTTGTAAATGCTGAAGCGAAGGATGCTGAAGCGGTTATGAAATATGTGGATTTCGCAGCTTCAGAGACGTTTATGAAAACGATGTACTACGGGTTCGAAGGCGTGCACAGTAAGACACTGCCAGGTCAATGCCCGCAGGTGACGGACTTGAATAAATGGCAGAAGGAATTCAACTATGCGTCAGGCGATTTCGGGATGTTAGCCTCACCAACACTTGCCGGTAAATGTTACTTCGGTGTGGAGAAAATGGATACGAAAGACCCTTTGCAGCAGGAAGTTAAGAAGATGTTCGATGCGAATTCTTCCTTCATCGATTTTAATTTGCAGATGGCAGGACCCACGCATTCCGAGCAAATGCCTCAGCTGCCGAAAGATCTTCAGCAAATTCTTACAGATACGATGAAGCAAGTGGATGTAGGGGATGGCGACATCTGGATGAAGGCCATTTTGACACCGAATTATTCGCCAGAGCAAGCGAAGAAGGATGCCATTGCCGTTTGGGAGAAGGCGGGAGGCGCACAAGTGGACGCTTGGTACAAAGCCTTTTATGAGAAGGACAAGGATACGATTATTTTGAGCAAAGATATCTATGATATTTTCAAGCAACAACGTGCGCTTCAGAACAAATGAGAGGCGTACCTGACACTCAGTTAGGTGGTGACGAATCGGTATGGCATCTGAGACGGCTAGGAGTAAGACGCAGCTCGCATTGCGCTATATCAATAAGAAGAAATATTTGTACATCCTGTTGATTCCAGCTGTTGTGTACTTTCTCATTTTCAATTATGTGCCGATGTACGGCATTATCATTGCGTTCAAGGATTTCAACTTCTCCAAGGGGATTGTCGGAAGTCCCTGGATTGGCTTCGAGAATTTCCGATACATGTTCGGGCTCAGTGATTTCTACACCGTGTTCTGGAACTCGTTGTACTTAAGTTTTCTGCGACTTGTATTTGGATTTCCGTTCCCCATTCTACTGGCTTTACTGCTCAATGAGATGCGTAACCGCACCTATCAACGCATTACGCAGACGATCATCTATCTGCCGCATTTTATTTCTTGGGTGGTCATTGGGGGTATTCTGGTCAACTTCTTATCCCCGTCATGGGGCGTCGTGAATATTTTCTTGAAGCAGTTTGGCTTTGAACCGGTGTTCTTCCTGGCGGATACGAATTATTTCCGACCTTTGGTGATCCTCAGCAGCATGTGGAAAGAATCGGGTTGGGAAAGCATTTTGTACTTAGCCGCGATGGTAGGGATCAATACGGAACTGTATGAGGCGGCTAGTATCGATGGTGCGAACCGCTTCCAAAGAATCCTAAATGTCACGCTGCCAGGGATCAAATCGACGATTATTATCCTGCTGATTCTAAGGCTGGGTCATATTATGGGCAATGGCTTTGAACAGATTTTTGTATTGCAAAATCCGTTGAACCTCAGTGTTTCCGAAGTGTTTGAGACCTATGTGTATCGCGTCGGGTTGATTGGCGGAAGGTTCTCTTTCGGTACAACCGTTGGGCTGTTCACCTCTGTGATTGGGCTGATATTCCTGCTAGCCAGCAACCAGATCGCAAAGTGGATGAAAGAAGATGGGATTTGGTAAGAGGAGGTTACATTTGTGGGTATTCGATCGTTTGGCGATAAAGTTTTTGATGGTTTGAATTATGGCATTGTGACGCTGTTCGCAATCGTTTGCTTATTTCCATTCTTCTATGTGGCTGCATTCTCGATTACACCGTACTCTGAGTATTTGGCGAATCCCTTGAAGCTCATCCCCTATCACATTGAGCTAGCGGCGTACAAACAGATTTTGCAGATGCCGCTCATGTGGACCGGGTATAAGAATACGCTGATCATCACGATCATAGGCGTAGCACTCAATATATTCCTGCTCCTGATTTCAGCTTATCCGCTATCCAAAACGGATTTAAAGGGCAGAAACATCATTATGATTCTCATTACCTTCACGATGTTCTTCAATGGTGGGTTGATTCCTAACTTTTACTTAATCAAAACGTTGCATATATACAACACTTTATGGGCGATGATTTTACCTGGCGTCTTGGGCGCCTACAACTTGATCTTAATGAAGAACTTTGTAAGCGCTATACCAGCGAGCTTGGAGGAATCGGCTTTTATCGATGGGGCCAATGAAATCAAGGTTTTGTATAAAATTATCGTGCCACTTTCTAAGCCTGCTATTGCGACCTTCGTTATTTTCCATGCGGTGACGCAGTGGAACACGTTCTTCTCAGCGATTATATACACCTCCAAGCGGAGTTTGTGGCCATTGATGTTGATTTTGCGGGAGATGGTCGTCGATGATGGCGGTATTGCCAAAGATGCCATGGATATGAACAACAGCGGTATTACGGTTTTTACGATTAAAATGGCGATCATCATTTTTGCGACACTCCCGATTCTGCTTGTGTATCCTTTCCTACAAAAGTATTTCATGAAGGGTGTACTGGTTGGTTCGATTAAAGGGTAATTTCATCATTTCGCAAGGGTAAGCCTCGATTAAATCTGCTATTTCGCAGTTTAATAATAGCGATACATAAAGGAGATGTTGGTATTGAAAGGGTCAGTCAAAAGCATCGCAAGCAGTCTCATTTGCATCGGGTTATTGTCTTCCATCGTTATGGCTTGTAGTTCTACCACGGATACGCCGGCTAGCACAACTGCTGCATCGACAGCACCAGGAGCAAGCACAGCGTCAGCAGCACCAGTCAAAGCAGCACCTGTCAGTATCAAAATGTTTAACCGGGTCAATGCGAACGTGGTCATTGATAACAATCCCGTGATTGCAGAGGCTGAGAAGTTGGCCAATGTGAAGCTATCTGTCGAGGCACCTCCAATTAACAACTATGTCGAGAAACTTCAGGTACTGATGGCATCCGGCGATCTGCCAGATCTAGTGTACAACTGAGGTGGGGCTGACGCGAATCTGGAGAAATGGTCTAAGGATGGTCTACTGACGCCGCTTGATGACAAGATTGCGAAATATCCGAATTTGACGAAAAACATTACGAAAGAAATGTGGGACGCTGTTAAATCCATCAACGATGGGAAAACGTACATTATTCCTAGAACGAATGTTGTGAATCACTGGGGGTACATGGTCAACCAGCAATGGCTGAATAAGTTGAATTTGAAAGCGCCAACAACATTAGATGAGTTTACGAATGTGTGTAAAGCTTTTACCAATAATGACCCAGATGGCAATGGTAAAGCCGATACCTACTGTCTGAGCTTGTCCAATCCTAGCCTTGGCAGCAACACGGTGTGGAATTCCACCTTCTTCTTAGCTTCTGCTTTTAATCTTCCGATCATCAATGGCGTCAAAGATACCGATGGTGCTTATAAAATCAGAGAGAAAATGTCCGGCTATATTCCTTTCTTGACGTATTTGAAAGGCTTAAATGAACAAAAACTCATCGATCCTGAGTACCTGATTAACAAGATTTATGTGGATCAAGAGAAGCTGAATCAGAATCGCGTCGGTATCATTTATTCTCATCAGTACGCGGTTATGGCCAACTTATCCAAGGATAAGGAATCTGACAAAAAGTACTCGTATCAACCTGTATTAAAAGATAGCAAGGGTGTAGCCATGGATCTCGTTACGCCGGCAGTGTGGGGCGGCTGGATGATTCCGAAATCGTCCAAAAATGTGGATGGGGTGTTGAAATTCCTAGATTGGGGCAATACAACAGAAGCGAACACATTGTTCCAATTAGGTACGAAAGGGTTAACGTTTGACAGCTATGATCCTGCCACCAAAAATATTTCTCGTACGGCAGAACAAGCAACCAAACTTGCTTCCACAACAAGCACGTATATGACGCTTGCTAACGCGATTGATGGCAACCCAGCTATTATCGAGGGTGCAGATACAGTAGACAGATTGAATACGTACAAAGCGCAATTGGATGCTGCGATGAAGCAAATGACTGTAGTAAACGTGCCTGCCGTTCGCTCACCTAAAATCTTGAACCTGAATACAACAATTCCGGATCTAGTGAAGAAAAAAGACGATCAAGAATTGAAATACTTGATGGGCACTCTTACTCTTCAGCAGTTTAAGGAGTTCTTGGAGAAAGAATGGTATCCAGCTACAGCGGATGCAGAGAAAGAATATGTCGATTACATGAATAAGTTAGGTAAAYAAAAAAGTGAAGTACCCTGACAATATGCTGTCAGGGTACTTGTTTTATAATAAGGGTATAACTGGAAATAAGGATAATACCAATTGAAGGAGTGAATGTTAAATGACACAAACGGCTGAACGCATGTATGACTATCATGTATGGGCGAATCAAACGCTGATCAAGAGGTTGAAGGAGCTTCCACAAGAGGTGTACCGCCAAGAAGTTCAGAGTGTGTTTCCGACGGTATCGAAAGTGATTGCTCATATCTACCTGACAGATCGCGTTTGGTTAGACATACTTGGAGGTAGGAATATGAAGGCGGCAATGGAAGCCTCTTGGCCGATAACCGAAGCAACAGAAAGCAAAAGCTTGGAGGAACTAGAGGTCATGTATACCGAGTTGTCGCTGCGATTTAAGGAATTTTTGAAGGAGCAGCCTAACTTGGAAAAGAAGATTATGCTCGATAATCCCTATGCAGGCGTAAGGGAAACCAGTTTGGCTGAAATGGTTCTACAGGTTGTGAATCACGCAACGTACCATCGGGGGAATGTCACGGCCATGCTGCGCCAAATGGGTCATGCTTCCGTTATGACGGAATACGCGTTGTTCTGGTATGCGGGGGCAGAGCAGCTAGCTTAACGAGTCGAAGCTACACTTCACGAGAGCKATCACTTGCCCATGTGTGTGCTACCATGTTCAGAAGCTTCAAGTCTAGAAGCTGCACCGCGTGCGCTCCCCCCACCATCCGCAAATTAGATGGATTTTCTGATGTTAATTTGAGTGAAATCAGTTGAAAAATTGGTTTAGATGGATTATATGTAGCTAATTTTGGGGAAATCCTATGAGTTGGCGAAAAGAGGGGATATTAACTGTAGTATATCCATCTAATCAGCACATTTACGTAAAATGCGCTGAAATAGATGGATAATTTCCATTTAAACTGCGAGGTGGCCAATTAGTGAGCCGTGTGGTTGGTCAGTCGGTCGGATGTTCAGCCAGTCATCAGCGCTACCAGCCAAGCCCCGAAACAAAACGGCCATGTCGCAATTATGCGAACAGGGCCGTTCTTTCACGTTTACTTCATCGTTTCGCCTTCTGTAAATATCTGGAAGGTCACGCCAAACTTGTCCTTCACTTGTCCGTAAGCAGGGCTGAAGAATGCTTCATGCAGGTCCATGATGACGGTGCCGCCTTCTTTGAGCCCTTCGAAAAATTGTTTCGATTTGCTTGCATCCTTCGTTGTAATACAAATCGTCACCTGATCTCCCTGTTGAACGGGTTTACCTGAGTCAGAGTCCGAGAACATCATTTGGCTTTCGCCAACTTGCAGCATGGCATGGGCAATAAGCCCTTTTTGTTCATCAGCAAGCGGGTAATCAGGGCTGGCGGGCATTTCACCAAAGGTCTGTTTAAAAAGGACTTGAGCATCCAGCGCTTTCTCATAAAAGGCAATCGCTTCACCAGCAGTGCCAGGCAATACTAAATACGGAGTTAAACGAACGGACATCAATAAACAGCTCCTTAGATTGAATTAGTTGAGGGGTAAAAAGTCTACCTCTTATTATTACCACATTTACCCGAAAAAATAAAGAACATATGTTCTGAATGTTTGCTATATAACGAAATAGCTGCCCTCGATCTTGAATTTCCCCCATGCCTACGGAAAGTGACCTATACTATAATATAGTAGATGAAGACTATCTACTCACATACAGGAAAGGTGCTAACGTCGCCTATGAATAAGCTTGCTATCTGGTCGTGGCTGTCACGCCTGTTCCATTCTTTCTCACTCAAACAACGGATATGGTTCACCTTTGTCATACTCATTACCGTAGGTCTGGTGGCAACAGGGAGTATCGCCTACCTGATCGCGTCCAAGGAAATTCAGCGCAATGCGATGCAGTCGAGTCAGGATACCGTGAATCAATCTGCGCAAATTGTGAATGAAAGACTGAAAAATATCGGTACCGCGGTGCGGTCCTTAATGTTCAGTGACGCTTTCAAGCAGTTGATGAAGGATGTTCAGAATAAGGATAACACGAGCTACTATAAGTCATTAACGGCTTTACAGTATGTGTTCAACCAGGTGAAATTCAATGATTCCATGATCGATAGTATATTGATCGCCACGCCAATTGGGGATTTCTATCCCACCTCCAGTGCGCGAAATATATCTAATTCCTTTTTTGAATCCGATATGTTTAATCAATTCCGGCTTTTAAAGCGCGGCTTTTGGAGCCCGGGACATGTGGATCCGTTTTTTACGGGGAAACAGCGGGTCCTATCGCTTGTCGCAGAAGGTGTAAGTGAAGATTCGTATTTGCAAAATGAGTCAACTAATGTGTATGTGGTCATCAATGTGAAGGAAGACGATTTGCGTGATCTCTTCATGGACAATTTGTCGGACCCTAATAAGCACTACTACTTCGTGGATTCGCATGGGGCAGATATTAATTATTCCGAGCGTATTCAGGATAATGTGTTTATTCAACGTCCTGATTTTGTTCAGCAACTTACCCATGATAGTAAAGGATCGTTTTTTTTCGAGGATAAGGATCGGAATAACTATCTCGTTAATTATGCGCGGCTGGATATCAAGGAAGATTGGATGATTGTTGGCGTCCAAGTCAAAGATAAATTGTTAGCCAAATTGAATGGGATTAAGCAAGCCACGATGCTGGTTACGATTGGATTTGTTCTCGTATCGTCGTTGATTACGAATAATTTGACGCTGTTGCTGCTCAAACCGTTGTATAGACTCCAGAAGCTCATGAAACGAGTAGAAGAGAATGATCTGGAAGTACGTTTTGAAAGTGCGTATAAGGATGAAGTTTCCCAGGTTGGGTTCCGTTTCAACCGGATGTTGGACGAGATTAAGCAGCTCATCGCGGATGTCACCAATCGAGAACGTGATAAACGGAAAGCGGAGATTAAAGCTTTGACAGCGCAAATGGACCCGCATTTTTTCTATAACACGCTCAATACGATCTACTGCAAATCAGTCCTCGGTGAAAATGAAGATGTGAATGAAATGATTTTGGCCTTATCCAATATGTTTCAATTGAGCCTAAGCGGAGGACGGGATTTGATTCCACTCGCAGATGAACTTGATCATGTTCGTCAATATTTGGCCATTCAACAAAGGTCGTATGAGAATTTATTCGTCTGCCGGATGGAAGTCGAGCCTGGGCTAAATGCCTGCCTCGTTCCGAAAATCATCATTCAACCGTTGATAGAGAATAGTATTTTACACGGTTTTAAAGATATGAAATCGGGCGGTGAAATCCAGCTTACAGCTCGAATAGATGGGGACTGGCTCCATATCATGGTGGAAGACAATGGGCAAGGGCTGATACCGGAGAAGTTGTTGCAAAGCATGATGCATCCAACTACCTCGAAGCATGGCTATGCCCTGCGAAATATCTATACCCGATTAGAGTTGTATTATGGGACAGAGCAACGGATGAAGATAACGACGAATACATGGGGCGGTGCCCGCATTGAACTATGGCTGCCACGGTATGAGACAGAGGAGGATTTCCATGGACCGACTAATTAAGCTATGTGTGGTAGATGACATTCGAAGTGTTGTTGATATGATTACGAAGAAGATCCCTTGGCATGAGCACGACATCGAAATCGTAGGCAGCGCAACCGATGGGGAGGAAGGTTTTGCCGTTATTCGTGAAACAAAGCCAGATCTTATTCTAACCGACATTCGGATGCCTAAGATGGATGGTTTAGAAATGACCCGCAACATTATGGAGATTCTTCCGACGAGTAAAGTAGTCATTTTAAGTGCGTATACCGATTTCGATTATGCGCAAAAAGCGATTCAATATGGCGCCTTAGATTATGTGAAGAAGCCATTTTCTATCGATCAAATTGTGAAAGCAGTCGTCAAAGCCAAAGAAGTCTGGGAGCAAGAGAATCGTAGCCGCACCCAGCTGATCGGTCTCCAACAGAAGATTAAAGAAAGCATGCCGGCACTTCGACAGGAATATCTCTCCTTACTCGTCTACCATCAAACCAATGAAGCTGAATTAGCGCGATTATCGGACTTTCTAGACATTAATGAATTGAAAGCACCATTTGCGGTGATGACGATTCAGATTGATCAGTTTACGGACAAATATGGCGAAGTTCCTGTAAAGGAGCTCGAGCTAGTCCGTTTTTCTTTGCAAAATATCGTTGAAGAAACGATAGCCTTTTACGGGGCAGCCGTCGTGTTTCGAGAGGGGTTTAATCGCTATATTTGTATTCTCAATGTCACCGATCAAGAGTCGCCTATAGCGGTCGCAGACGAATGCTGCGCGAACATAGCGCGTCATACGAAGTTCACAATTTCCATCGGTATCGGACAATGTGTAGAGACCGTGCAAGAGCTGCCCAAGAGCTATCAGCAGTCGCTTAGCGCGTTATCGTATCATTTTTACACGGGAGGCAATGGTGCATTTAGCTTTAATTCGGATGCACAAGCCGTTCCTGTGGAGTGGATTTATACGGAGGACAGCGAGAATGAGTTCTTGTTCGCTTTCCGCTCAGGCAATCGAGACGCCTGCGTCGAGTGGGCGATGACGGTTTTCACGGAGATGGGGAAAGTGTCCGTTCTCCCTGAGCCTGGTGTCGTAGAGAGACTGCTGCAAGGCCTTGTCCTGCGCATGCTGCGGGTGCTGATGGAGAAATTCCCTCGCCATAGCTTAGCTGAATTTGAAGCGAAGAATCAGGAAATCAGAGATAGCGGTGCCGCTATCCTAGAATATCGCGCATGGTTCATTGAGCTGTGTGAAATTGGGTGTGGACTGATCCATCAAGAACGGGCGAGCGAGTCGCAGAAAATTATTCTTCGTTCAGCGGAGTACATCAAAGCTAATCTGGACATCGATTTGACCTTGGAGCACTGTGCAAAGCAGGTTAATTTAAGCTGGGGCTACTATTCGAATTTGTTCAAAAAAGTAACCGGTTCGACCTTCCAACAATTCGTTACGCAAGCGAAAATGGAGCGGGCAAAGTCGATGCTGATTGAGGATTATCAGGTGCAAGAAATTGCGCAACAGCTGGGCTACGAGCATCGGCGTTATTTCAGCGAGGTATTTAAAAAGCAGACCGGTCTCACACCGACGGAATTCAAAGAAATGTCGCTGGGCAAGCCCTCCAAGCCGTGAGGGCTTGCCTGTTTTATGAACAAGTGGGAAGGGCAACATATAGGAACATATAGAAATATCTGCCCTCATTCAAGAGTTGACCTCATTATCAGGACAAGAGAATTCTTTTAATATTAGAAATGTAAACAACAGATTTAAGGGAGGCTTACACATGATAAAGAAATTAGGGACGGTCACATTAACAGTCGCACTCGCAGGTAGTTTGGCAGCTTGCAGCTCCACCAAAACCGAAACAGCAGCAAGCCCGGCAGCATCGGCGAAAGCATCAAGTGCGCCAGCGAGTTCGGCTACTACCAAAGCCAAAACGAAGCTTTCTTATTGGACGGGTGACCGTCATGATATGGACTATATTAAGAGTGTTGTACAGAAATTTAACGAAACGAACGGCGAGAATATTGAAGTTGAAATGGTTGTTAAGACAGAAGACTTCAACCAAGCGATTGATCTGGCTTTTGCTTCCGGACAGGCGCCTGACATTATTCGTGTCAAAGAAAATACAATTCAGCCTTTTGCAGCGAAAGGGTATCTGAAACCGATTGATTCTTATGTAACGGATGCAATTAAGAAGAAATTCCCAGTCATTGATGATTTCAACCGCATTGGTGGCAAAATGTACAGCCTTCCAAACTACGGTTCAACGATTCGTCTCGTTTACAACAAAGAGCTTTTCGCTAAAGCTGGCATCGCGTCACCTCCGAAAACATTGAAAGAAATGGTTGAAGATGCGAAGAAAATTACCGCAGTTGGTAAAGCGAATGGCTCCTATGGTTTCGCGCAGAACTTCAAGAGCCCGGACAGTGCCCTTGGTCGTTCAGCAAGAGTCATTGCAGAGGCAAGCGGCTACGGCGGCTTTGGATATGATTTCAAAACAGCCAAGTTTGACTTCGCAGGGTACAAAGATATCATTCAATCCTTCAAGCAAATGGTAGACGACGGCAGCACATTGCCAGGTATGGAATCCTTGGATATTGATCCACTTCGTGCACAATTCGCGGAAGGTAAAATTGGTATGTACATCTCCTTCTCTTCGGAGCCAGGTGTATACGCGAATCAATTCCCCGCGAAGATCGATTGGGCTGCAGCACCTGTTCCAACCATTGATGGCACGATCAAAGGCGCAAGTTCATTCCTTGGTGGTCAATGGCTATCCATCAGCAATACGACCAAAAACGCCGATCAAGCTTGGAAATTTATGCAGTTCATGTATGATGATGAAGTATTGAAAACGTATCACGAAAAAGGCTTTGGCTTGTCGATGGTACCATCTGTATCTTCTGTTGCCAAAAAACCAGAGATCAAAGGGATTGAAGGCTTCTTGCCAAGTGGAAATGACGGCACATGGCCGCTTCAACCAACCGTTACGGTTGAAGGCATGAAATTCAATGATGCATTCTTCAAATATATGATCAGTGGCGGAAATTTGGATCAGATTATTCAAGATCTGAGCAAACGTTATAACGATGCGTTGGATAAAGCAGTCGCCAAAGGCGATGTCAAAGTAGCTCCGAACCCAAGCTTCGATCCAATGAAATTAATGATGAAATAAGAGCTGCCTGAAGAGGTCCAAAGCGAGAGTGGAGCTGAAACTCCACTCTCTCGCTCTTGATAGGGAAATTAGATTGATCAGGGCCCCCGGAAAGTAATTGGACTACACATCGAAGCTTAGCTTCACTTTTTGGGGTATTTTAGGAGGGAATGGGATGAACAGGACACGCCAGATCGGTTTTTCATACTTATTTTTATTTCCAAGCTTTCTACTGACCATGGTGCTGGGCGTCTATCCGATTGCTTGGGCGATTCGTTATATGTTTTATGACTACAAAGGCTTCGGGGCACCGGATTTTATTGGGATTGATAATTTCAGACGACTCTTTCAGGATACGGAGTACTGGCATTCTGTCATAAATACATTCGTCTATGCAGGTGGCAAGCTCATCATAACCCTTCCGTTATGCTTAGTACTTGCCGTTATATTAAATTCCAAGCTGCGTGGACGCAACTGGTTAAGAGCGATCTATTTCATGCCTACAATCATTAGTTCAGCGGTTATGGCTGTCGTATTTTTTATCATTTTCAACTCGTACAACGGTATTCTTAATCAGTATTTATTAAAGTTTCATATCATCTCTGAAAGAATCGATTGGCTCGGACCCAAGCATGCGATGCTGACAACGATCATCATTGCGGTATGGGGAGCGGTAGGGAACTACATGCTGTTATTTCTAGCTGGTCTTCAAAATATCCCGAATGATGTGTACGAAAGCTCCTCCTTAGACGGTGCGAATAAATGGCAGCAGTTCTGGTATTTAACGATTCCGATGCTGGGTCCGGTACTGCAAATCGTCATTATGCTGGCGATCATCAATTCTCTCAAAGGATATGAGAGCATTATGGTTCTCACCGAAGGTGGACCGGTTGGTAAGACAGAAGTCATGTATCTGTATGTCTACAAGCTCTTTTTCCCAACACCATCAGGATCCGTTACGGATCAGCAATTTGGCTACGGCAGTGCTGTTGGTTTCATGACTGCTGTCATTGTCGGCATCATTACGCTTGTTTATCATCTGATGTCGAAACGCCTAAACAAACTACAATAGGGAGGAGACTTAAGAATCATGGAAGTGACAGAAGCGATACCTGCTGTTCATATGAAGAAAAAGACGCAGTCGTTTTCAGTGGGGAGATTGGGTGGAAAAGCACTGCTCTGGTTGTTTTTACTGATAACCGCACTGCTCATCGTGTTCCCAGTCGTTGTGACTTTTTTAGGCTCCTTTATGTCTAATTTGGAGATTACCAAGGGGGGAAAGATCTTCCCGTCTTCCTGGCATTTCGTAAACTATAAGGAAGCCTGGGTACAGGCCAACTTCGCGAGATTTACTTGGAACAGTATATTCTTGAGTGGAGCAACGACGATCGGCGTACTGATCGTAGCTTCCATGGCAGCTTATGTGGTTGACCGCATTAAGTTCCCAGGGAAAGCCATTTATGTCGCGATTCAAGCGTCCACGATGTTTATCTCCATTGGCGCAGTCGTCATTAGACCGCAGTTCGAGCTGATGGTGAAGCTGCATCTGAATACGAGTTTATGGGGCGTTGTCCTCATTCTGATTAGCGGTCATGCGTATATCTTCTTTATTCTATTAAGCTTTCTGCAGGGTATTTCCCGGGAATTAGACGAAGCCGCGCGTATTGACGGCTGTTCCAATGGCGGCATTTTCTGGCGAATTATTCTGCCTCTCATGCGACCTGGACTCGGGGTTGGCGCCTTGTTTACCTTTTGCGGGGCGTGGAATGAGTACTTGCGACCGTTAGTGTTCACGATGACGAATCCGAAGTTGCAAACATTAACCGTTGGCTTATCCTATCTGCGGTATGGGTCATCAGCAGCCGTTCAAACGCATTACATGTTGGCGGGTGCTTGCTTATCGATTTTGCCATTATTACTCGTTTATATGATTGCGAATCGTTCATTCATGCAAATGACGGCGGGTTCATTGAAAGGCTAGGAGGACTCTGACCATGGATATTAAGCGTTTAGAGCGACTGCGTGGAAACGCAGTCAACACAGAATTTCAATCAGCAATGGCGCTGTTACGACGGGATGCGGAAGAAGCGGCGAAGATCACCTTCGCCATTCGCTCCCATGAGCAAGGCGAATGGATGCACTATTATTATTGTGATGAAGATGGGACTCGGCTCACTTTCCAGTGGGACGAGCCCTTTCTTCATCTCTGTTCGATCTGTGGCAAGGCGAGGCGAAGCCAGCTGTTTGACGGAGGCTGGACATCGATCGCTCATAGCCAGATCGGCCGAGCTGTGTATCACGTTGCTCTACTGTATGCAATAGAACCTGACGCAGGTCGATTGCAATTCGTTAAATCCTATCTGATGGCGTATGCCGACCACTATGAAACGTACGCGATCCATGGTGATATTCCTTATAATGGGCCTGGGAAATTATTTGCCCAAACCTTAGATGAAGCCCATTGGATCACGGATCTAGCACTTGGCTTTGATATGATACAGAAGCATCTGACGCCAGCTGAGATTGCCCATGTACGGGCAGGTCTGCTGGAGCCCTGTGCTCGTTTTCTCATTGCACATAAAGAGAAGCAAATTCATAATCACTCGGTTTTGATTACATCGGCAATAGCCGCGCTGGGGCTTTTGCTACATGATCGTGATGTGCTGAACGCAGGCTTAGCAGGTGAATACGGCTTGGATGACCAACTTGAACGCGGGATTCTTGAAGACGGCTTATGGTACGAGGGGAATGTGCAATATCATTTCTATGCTTTTAAATCCCTGCTGCACTATGCGTTAATAGCGGAAGGAACTCCGTGGGATGTCTGGCAAAAGAATGCGCTGAAAGCGATGTTCGATTTTCCGTTGCAGCTTGTTCTGCCGAACGGCATGATGCCGACGATCAATGATGCAGGGCGTGGGGATCATATCGGCACCTATGCGCCTTATTATGAAATTGCTTATGATATTTACGGGGACGGGAAATATCGTTCGTTCTTGGCTACGGCTTACGGAACAGCTGACGCAGATCCACGTATGAATGAGGCAACTCAAACGAAGCGAAATTCGATCTATGCCTTAATGTTTGGTCAGGACTTGACTGGACATGTAGAGGAGTCAGACATGCTTGGAGTGGAGGTACAGCGCACACGCTCTTTACCTGGAAGCGGGTTAACCAAACTAGTGAATCCAACTGGCTGGCATGTGATCGTAAAGCATAGCCGTTTCGGTGGCGAACACGATCATATGGATCGTCTGGGGCTATCGATTATGCACGACAATGTGCCGCTGCTCATTGACCCCGGTACAACGGCATATGGAATCCCCGCTCATTTCGGATGGTTTAAACATACGTACTCACATAACACGGTGAGTATTGACGGGGCGGATCAGCCGCCACGAGACGGACGATTGATTCAGATGCAGGAAGAAGCATGGGGCGTGTGGTTGGAGACTGCGGTGGATTGGCTGGCAGAGGATTATTTGATGAAAGATCGTATTATCCTGCCTGCTGAGCTCAATCCTTGGGACACTGACGTCTATGAAGGTGTGCAAATTCGGCGAATTAACCTACTAGCAGAGGATCATCTATTAGATATTGTTCAAGTCACCGTTCCAGTCCCACGGTTGGTCCATGTAACGAATCATTTTAGCGGCAAGCTGCTAGGCAAGGAGGATGCTGCCAAATGGTCAACCTCGGAAGATCAACTAGGTCGACTGGATCAACAATGGTTCAAGGAGAAACGGAAGCTGGTGCAGGACGTATCGGTCTTCGAATACCGAATGAGTGAAGGCACGTTGGAACAACACGTTTGGTGCTCACAGCCAACAACGATATATACGGCACTGACCTCAGACAACCCGCCGAGCGGGCAACGAACGTCTTTCATTACCACCGCTGCTGTGGAACAATGTGCGATTTTTGTACAACTGCTGCACGTTGACCGTTGTAGGGAAGTGAAGGCACAGGGTCATCTTGAGGTTGTGGCGTTGTCGAATAGCAGTCTGCAAGTCGTATGGAATCAAGCAGAATCACAAGTCACGTATGATGTGCAGTTGAACGGAGTGAAAGCAGAGCTGAGCAGGAGACCTAGCTGACATGTCCATTGTTGCTAAATAGTATAGAAAGCTGCCCTTGTTATGTAAGTTCCCGCATTACGGGGAAGAGGGCGGATTTTTTATAATAAGTTATGTAAGCGCTTTAATTCATTGCGTTAGCGAAGACATCTGAAGGAGGGAATTTATTTGCACAAAATGAAGGCATGGCTGATCGGACTATTTTCATTTATTTTTATCCTTGGGAGTTTAGGTGCTGTCCCTGTTCGGGTTCATGCGGCCACCATCTCATCCTACGCATTGCCTTCGATCTACACGGCATCCACGGTGTATGGTCTCAAGGTAGATGCGACAACGATTCCTGTTGTTAGTTATACGAGTGAATACGATTATGCCCACTTCTCCATGTCGGGGTCAGCGACTATTGAGATCACGGCCATAGGGCAAGCGAGCATTACGTCCTACTCGATCTCCCCGAAGAAGCTCAATTTGACGGGAACTACGAGTGGCAATAAGCTGACGTTTACAGTCAGTGGCGACGAATATTTGATAGTCAAAATCAATGAGGGGCGCGCTCTCGTCATCGCAGCTGACCCGGCGGAGACGAACAAACCCGCCTCGTCGGGGACGGGGATTTATAATGTGAAATCTTCGCCTTACAACGCGGATAGCACGGGTGCTGGCATGGCGACGACCGCTATTCAGAATGCCATAAATGATGCGGCCAACTACACGGGCGGACAGGGGATTGTGTATGTGCCTGCAGGGATTTATAAGGCGGGCAACTTGCAGCTGAAAAGCGACGTTGCTTTATATTTAGAAGGCGGAGCCGTGCTTCGTTTTACAGGGGTAGCGAGTGATTATACCGTGAATTGGCATAAGGATTCACAGCTTCGAGACGTTACTTGGTGGTTATACACTCAGACCGGCGCAGACAATGTGAAGATATACGGTCGAGGTACGATCGACGGCAATGGGAAATACGCGACATCGAAGAACAATTTTGCCAGTAATATTATTGTGCCAATCGGGACTACCAATTTCACCTTGGATGGGCCGTTGATTCGCGATTCCGGTTCGTGGGCGGTAACCCCAGCAAGCAAGGTCGAATGATCTTACGTTTAAAAATATGAAGATCTTTAACCGTTTTGATATGGGCGAGAACGACGGTATCGATGTGAATGAATCCCAAAATGTGCTCGTTCAGCATGGGATCGGCATTGGTTTGGATGATCCTTACACAACGAAAACGTGGGATCAGACGGTGGATATTAGTCTAAGCTGGCCGGGAAGTCCCGAGCCCGTAAGTAATGTCGTGTTTGATGATCTTATTTCCTGGACGGTTTACTTTGGATTTAAAGTAGGTCAAGGTATGAGACAAAATCAAAGTGACGTTACGTTCAAAAACAGTGTCGTTTACGACTCATCTGTCGGTATCGGTGTCGACCATAAATATGGGGTTGGAACACTAACGAATGTTACCTTTGATAATATCGATATCGAGAGAGTTACCAATACCAACGATAGCACGCGTACGTGGGCCTACTTTATTATTCGAAATGCCGATGGTTTCGGTGGCGGTACGATTAACACATTGAATGTCAAAAATATTCTGGTTCGCGATGCGGGAACGACTTTAGGGACGCTAAAAGGCTTTAGCAGCACCAAAAACATCAGTAATATCACGTTCGATAACGTGGTTATGCCTGGGAGTGCGACGCCTGCTCAAAATTTATTCCAGATGAACATCCTCAATCGTGCTTTCCATACGCCAGTGACGATCCTGCCAACACAGATCGCAGAACCAGTGCAACGACCGAATATAGCGCTGAATAAAGCGGCAACTGCTTCATCTTCCGCTGCTGCGTCGAGTCTTTCTTTTGATGGCAACTTCGGTTCGAGATGGGGATCTAGTTATACAGATAATGAGTGGATCTATGTAGATTTAGGGTCCGCTGTGTATATCGATGCCGCGAAACTTTATTGGGAAGCTGCGTATGGCAAAAACTATCAAATTCAAGTATCGAATGATGCGGTCAACTGGACAAATGTCTTTACCACGACGTCAGGGGATGGCGGTGTCGATGACATAAGCTTTACGCCTACAGTGGCTCGATATGTGAAAATGAATGGCACCTTGCGAGGCTCCTCGTACGGATACTCCTTGTGGGAGTTTGAAGTGTACGGAACCGTAGGCAACTTAGCCATTGGGACCGGTGTATCGGCGACCAGCTCTGTTGAGAATACGAATTTCTCCACTGCGAAAATAAACGACGGGCAGCGCAACACGGTATCAGGATCGATGGGTTGGACCAGTAATAACAGCCTGACTGCGAACCTTACAGAGTCAGTGACGCTCGATATGGGTTCGAACAAGACCATTTCGAAAGTGGATCTGTATCCACGAAATGACACTGGCAATATCGGTCAGAACTTTCCGATTGATTTTACAATTAAGACCTCTACCGATAATGTGAATTGGTCGACGGTGGTTACACGTACGGGCTATGCGCAGCCGGGGAATGCAGTTCAGAGTTTTGCGTTTTCTGCGTTATCTGCAAGATATGTGAAAATCGAAGGGACGAATTTACGCCCGAATCCAAGTGATGCGAATCGGTATCGAATGGCCTTTCCAGAGGTGGAAATCTATGCAGCCAATCAAGCCGCCGGAGCTATCGTTTCAGCGAGCAGCTCGTTGGAAAATAGCAATTACTCCACGAACAAAGTGAATGACGGCGGACGCAATTCCGTAACGGGTTCGATGGGATGGACCAGCAACAACAGCTTAACTGCGAACCATACGGAGTGGATGACGCTGGATATGGGGTCTAATCGCAGCGTGACCAAGGTTGATCTGTATCCGCGCAATGACTCGGGAAATGTTGGTCAGAATTTCCCGATTGATTTTACGATCCAAACGTCTACGGATGGCTTGAATTGGTCGACTGCGGTTACACGTACGGGCTATGCGCAGCCGGGGAATGCAGTTCAGAGTTTTGCGTTTTCTGCGGTATCTGCAAGATATGTGAAAATCGAAGGGACGAATCTACGCCCGAATCCGAGTGATGCGAATCGGTATCGAATGGCCTTTGCTGAGGTAGAAGTGTACTGATATTCATGGAGATGACCACGTTAGCCTTTGGCTGATGTGGTTATTTTTTTGATGAGTAGGAGTTGAGCTAAGGGGAGTAGTGGGGTCAGTTAAGTAGCTGGATTTTCAAATAAATGTAAAATATACAGTTATTTTTGCCGATTAACATGAGTTTTATTTAATAAATGGAAAAAATGCATCTAATTTGAGCGCAAATAGTGGTTTGGTTGATTTTCGCTCAAATTAACTGTAAGAAATACATCTACTGCGCCAAAATGGCGAGAATCAGTAAAAATAACAACATAAAATCCATTTAATTTGTTTGTGACAGTTGGCTGGTTGGCGGCTGGATGCCATCCCGATACTGGCTGGGTGAGATGCCATGCAATTTCTTGAACATCCGACTAAGATGCAGCTGATCCGTATACCCTACAGAGTATGCGATCTCCTTAATCGAAAGTGACGTACTCGTCAGGAGCTCACACGCTTTGCTCAGACGGATCTCGCCTAAGTAGTGCTGAGGCGGTGTCCCGATGGCAGCTTTGAAAAGGCTCGTGATATATTTACGGCTGAGCCCCAGCGTTTGCGCCATTTCCTCGATAGTAATCGTTCGGGCGTAGTTGTTTTTCATAAAAGAGATCGCCTGCGCCACGTACAAGTCTTTCATAGTTTTCTGCTGCGAGAAGGAGGACTCCTGTTGAGAGGACTCCAGCAACAAAGCTAGAAAGGCATACAGCGCCGAAGTCAACTGCAACGGTTTGCTGTAGACCTGTTGGTTCGCATCAAACAGTTTGTTGAAGCACTGCCTGATTTCCAACTCGCGATCGCATGTAATGACGGGATTGTCTGGTGTAAAGCCAGCTTGCCGCAAATAATCTTGCACGATGCCACCGCCGAATGCGACCCACGAAAAGTTCCATGGCTCCTTCTCATCCGCCTGAAAAAATGAAACGACATAGGGAGATATCAGAAAAACATGCCCCTGAGATAAGTGATACGTTTCATCACCGACGCGATAAATCCCCTTGCCACTGTGAATATAGAAGATTTTATAGCTCTGCTTAA
This sequence comes from Paenibacillus sp. 01T442, assembly GCF_056398345.1. Classification (NCBI taxonomy): domain Bacteria; kingdom Bacillati; phylum Bacillota; class Bacilli; order Caryophanales; family Paenibacillaceae; genus Paenibacillus; species Paenibacillus sp. 01T442. Next base: position 37,686 of record NZ_JBFTPF010000003.1, on the reverse strand, counting down.
TCGCTGGTCCCCAAAATTGGTCTCCGACGCATTGTTCCGTGCCCGTGTAATAGAATTGGATGTCCTGTTGGGCTTCAATCGAGTACTGTGCAATTTTATGGTTGGCCATCGGCAGCTGCTCCCTATACGTATTGAAAGAAAATATGTCTTTATGCTATATAGTGCTTCCATTGTATTATAGCAGTGACTTCCGATATGGACTAGAATGAACGAACCGAGTACTGCAGAAGATTTTAGATCGACGTCCATTTAGTCCGCTAGCGGGTGGACTGCTTGGCGGCAATGGCCTTTCAGCTGACAAAGGTACGCGAAGAAGCAGACAAAGTGAGGCGCTCGTAGCTAAGCACCGCAATCAGCTGGAAGCCTTTGTAAGTTTGTGCGGCGATCTAGGTGAAAAACCCGCGCATGTGGCATTAGCTTGGCTCCTCGCCAACCCTGCCGTTACAGCGCCAATTATCGGGCCGCGTACGGTGGAACAGCTGCTGGACACGCTTCGAGCGGTAGAAATTAAGCTAGATGAAGCGACACTGAAGGAGTTGGATCGTATTTTCCCAGGGCCAGGCGGAGCGGCTCCCGAGGCATATGCCTGGTAAGGCGTTAGCTACCGTGAGGTATGTCGGTTACTTTTACAAATAAATGTAAGGAGCTGTGTCTATGAAGAACAATCGTTGGGCCTTGGTCACCGGAGCAGACCGCGGGCTAGGCCTCGCTTTGGTCAAAGGACTTTTAGCAAGAGGTTATGATGTATGGGCAGGGCAGTATGCGGAGGAATGTCAGGCATTGCAAGAGTTGGAGGCCGTCTATGGTAAACGGTTGCGTCCTATTCGTCTAGACATTAGCGATGCGAAGAGTGTAGCGGAAGCACTGCGTACGGTGGCTGCTGAAACGGAGCAGCTTGATCTGCTCATAAATAATGGTGCCATCCTAGGTAACATTACCTCCACGATTCAGGATGAGCTAGATTTTGAAGACATCGAGGAAGTGTTCCGCGTGAACACACTTGGCGCATTGCGTATGACGAATGGACTGATGGATCTCATTTTAAAAAGCAATGACAAGATGATTGTGAACATCTCGTCCGAAGCAGGCAGCATCGGGGCTTGTAAGCGAACAGCTTGGTATGCCTACTGCATGTCCAAGGCTGCGCTCAATATGCAATCGCAGCTCGTTCATAACCAAATTTCTCCGCTAGGCGGTAAAGTGCTGGTTGTGCATCCCGGGCATGTACAGTCCTACATGAAGGGGGAGCTTGATACGTCTGCCAACCTGTCGCCAGAGCAATCTGCTCAGCACATTCTCGGCCTCGTCGAACAGCGGCTCGGACCCGATTGGCCGGATCAGGCGTTGGCACTGAGCGATTACCAAGGCGGACAATGGCCGTGGTAAGATAGGGTGACATGAAGTAAAAAGGAGATGGATTCGTATGGCAAGCATGCCTACCTTGCTTCTAGGCAATAACGACGATGCACCGTACCATACGTTGCGGGCGGTGCAGGAGCTAATTATCGATAATCTTGGAGCGTCTTTTCAAGTGAAAGCGGTAGAAGGGACCGGTCACCTGAAATTGGATATCCTCCAGCCCTATCCGTTAGTTGTTTCATACTTAGATATTTGGKGGAAAGTACCTGCGACCGAGGAAGCAGCAGGCCTCCTTCAGTATGTTGCTAGTGGTGGCGGACTGCTGGTCATCCATAACGGCATCTCCATCCAGGGCAGCCCGGAGCTTAGCCAGCTGATCGGAGCTCGATTCACGGGGCATCCGGCTTACACCACACTCTCCTTCACGAAGATGGAGAGCAATCATCCGTTGATGGAGGGACTTGAGCCGTTCGTGATGGACGAAGAGCCGTACCGTTTCGAACTAGATCCGTTCGCACCGATCGAGCTTCTTCTTACCTACACGCATGAAGGCCAAGAATGGCCTGCAGCTTGGACGCGCACATATGGATTGGGCAGGGTCGTTTACCTGATGCCCGGCCATCATCCACCATCTTTTCAATCGGAGGCTTATGGGAAGTGGATTCGATCTGCGGGCTTTTGGGCAGCAGGTGTGCCACTAAGTTAAGTTGACATTTGTCTCCATGTAATACACAAGAACCAGCGCCTGGATAGGCGCTGGTTCTTGTGTGCGTTCTATTCATCATGCTCGCACTCGTCATGCAACTCGTACCCGAACCCGAACCCGAACCCGTACCCGAACCCCAACCCGAATGTTGTCTGGATAGGTTAGGTGAGCGGATGGCATTCCGGACGAGCTGCTGCTGGCGTAGGGGCGAGCAGAGGGTTGTAGGCGTGGAGACAAAGCGGCGTGTTGGAATGGGTCTCTCCCATTTCTCAAAAATGCAAATGTACAACCTTTCCTACCAATTTTTGGTTGAAATTGACAAATGCGTGCAAATAGGCAACCTTTTTAACGTAATCATGAGTATCTCCTGAAATTACTCCAAATTGATGCCTATGTGCATCAATTTCCAATAACGGCGGGGAAAACCATTCGAAAAGTGCTCTTTTGCATTTTTGATAGGGTTAGAGGACTTGTATGCTACTCATTACTCCACATTCTCCTCTTTATCCTCACTACTCATTACACTCAAAAATTTACTTTCCTTACTACTCACTACTCATATTGGCAGTAAGGGCCTCGCACCCGGGCCCCGCACCCGGCACCCCGACCCCCGACCCCCGAACCCCGAACCCGACCCTCGAACCAGCCCCCCGCTAACGGACACAGGAGATGTTATTTGTTGAGTAATCGAGGGTTTGGAATTCCTGACGGACACTGTGGACGATATTTGTGAGTAATCGAGGGTTTGGAATTTCTAACGGACAGAGGAAACGCTATTTGTAAGTAATCGAGGTCTTGAAATTTCTAACGGACACGAGTGCCTCTATTCGCCCGATATCTGCCATCAAACAGCACTTTATGCTACAATAACGCCTGTGGTGTCCGTTAGCTCCCCAAAAGGGCCGCTAAGCAAGAATTACTGTCCATGGTGTCCGTTAGCGCAGCAATCCCCTGATTAGCCCCCTATAAACGCCGCTAAATGGTGAGCCAATGTCCTTCATAAGGTGAAGTAACCAAGGCGCCTATTTAATAAGTATAATACTTTTATATAGTCAATTTAAAGACTTGTCTTTTATATGTCCCCTTTCATACAATAGGAGAAGATAGTAAGTAACACCTTAGGATTGGAGCGCTGTGTGATGCGTTTTAAAGATGTGTTTTCCATCATCGGTCCCTCGATGATCGGTCCCTCCTCCTCGCATACCGCGGGTGCGATACGCTTGGGACGCGTCGCCAGGCAGCTGCTAGGCGAGCTGCCGCTCAAAGCAGAGATCACGTTATACGGATCCTTCGCGGATACGTATCGAGGGCATGGCACGGATCTCGCGCTGGTTGGCGGGATTTTGGATTTTGAGACAGATGATCCACGTATTCCTCAAGCGGCAGATGAGGCAGAAGCGTTAGGCGTCGCTGTAGCTTTTCATATTAGTAAAGATAAAGCTGATCATCCGAACACGGTGGGTATTGTACTTACCTCAGAATCGCGGAAAGTCAGCATGAGAGGCGCCTCGATCGGAGGAGGCAATGTAGAAATAATTAATGTTGATCAATTTGATGTGAAATTCACAGCGAATTATCCGACATTGGTCATTTCACATCATGACCGGCCAGGAATGATTGCAGATATTACAACGCTGTTAGGCAGCAATCTAATCAATATTGGCTTTATGGATTTGGATCGAAAAGGGCGCAACCGAGAAGCGATGACGGTCATTGAGACGGATGCATCCATTCCAGCTGCTTTAGTTGAACAAATGCTGCGGTTGAACATGATCACCGACGTTAGAAAAGTGGATCTTGCAGAAAGAGGTGACGCATGAGATTCCGGACATTAAAGCAACTTGCCGAGGTATGCGCAGCAGAAGGCTTGACCATAGCGGAAGTGATGCTGGCTGATCAAAGTCACGAATCAGGGAAATCGCCTGAGTATGTATTTGAGAAGATGCGAGCGTACTATCAAATCATGAAAGAGGCGGTGGCCAAAGGCCTGACCGAGGACACGACATCGCGAAGCGGATTAACAGGGAAGGATGCGCAGCGTGTCGCCTCCTACCTCACGACAACGGAGGCTTCGCTCGGAGAAGAGGCATGCAAGGCGATGGCTTATGCGCTAGCCGTTTCGGAGGTTAACGCATCCATGGGGCGAATTATTGCGACGCCAACAGCGGGCTCGTGCGGGATCATTCCAGGTGTATTTATCAGTTCGCAGCAACGTTTTGGCTGGGAGGATGATCATCTGGTGAAAGGGCTGCTATGTGCGGGTGCAATTGGTTATGTGATCGCAAACAACTCATTTGTTTCTGGTGCGGAAGGCGGATGTCAGGCCGAAGTTGGCTCTGCGATCGGGATGGCGGCTGGTGCACTTGTTGAGCTACGCGGCGGAACGCCAGAACAAGCGATGCATGCAGTAGGGCTTGCGCTTAAGAACACACTCGGACTGATCTGCGATCCTGTTGGCGGACTGGTGGAAATCCCATGTATCGTTCGCAACGGCTTCGGTGCGGTTAACGCCATGGCGGCAGCCGATATGGCATTGGCCGGGGTCAGATCAGTGATCCCTTCCGATGAGGTCGTCCAAGTCATGTACGAAGTGGGCATGGCCATGCCGGAGAAGCATCGGGAAACGGCCAAAGGCGGCCTAGCTCAGACACCAACAGGGCGCAAAATTATGAAGGAACTGAATTTAAGTAAAAAAAAGTGACTCTAAAGTCTGTGGGGATACCCGCAGGCTTTTTATTTTAACTTCCCTCCATTTCGGTATATAGTAGACATATTGAGGTTGAAAGGAAGAGGATCATGCGCACACCAATGACTACCACTATGACGGAAGAACAACAAGGTATTTTTCCAGCCGTCTGCCCTCTGGACTGTCCAGATCAGTGCGGTTTATTACTTCATAAACAAGATGGGAAGATTGTTAAAATAGAAGGAGACCCTGATCACCCCGTGACACAGGGAGCCATTTGTAACAAAGTTCGCAACATGACGGCACGTATTTATGATGATAAAAGGCTGCAGTATCCCATGAAACGTGTTGGCCCCAAAGGGGAAGAGGCCACTTTCCAACGAGTTTCCTGGGATGAGGCATTGGACACGATCACGAGTCGCTGGAAAGAATTGATTGCCTCGGAAGGTCCAGAAGCCATATTGCCGTATAGTTTTTATGGCAATATGGGACGGATCGGAACGGAAGGCATGGATCGTCGCTTCTTCCATCGGATGGGAGCCAGCCGGCTGCTGTATTCGATTTGCGAATCTGCCGGCACAGAGGGCTATAAATATACGATGGGCGGCAGCTATGGGACCGATCCCGAGGATACGGTGCATGCGAAGCTGATCATCATGTGGGGCATCAATGCGGTCAGCACGAATATGCATCAGGTGATGCTGGCTGAGAAAGCCCGCAAAAACGGCGCACAAATCATCGTCATCGATGCGCATAAGAACCAAACAGGCCGCTGGGCGGACTGGTTCATTCCCATTTTACCCGGGACGGACGCGGCTCTGGCCCTAGGGATGATGTACATTCTGTTCGCTGAGGATCTGACGGATCAAGTTTTCCTGGAGCAATTCACGATAGGATATGAGGAGCTTAGGGAGCATGTGAAGTCATATGATCCTGCTAATGTATCCGAGATTACAGGCGTGCCGGTAGAGGACATTTATCGCCTTGCTCGTTTATATGGTGAGACTTCACCTTCCTTTATTCGCATAGGGAACGGGATTCAGCACCACGATAATGGCGGCATGTGCGTACGAACAATTGCTTGCTTACCCGCGTTAACAGGGCAGTGGCTGCATCAAGGCGGCGGCGCGATCAAAGGGAATGGCGCTTATTTGGAGCATAATTTACCGGCCTTGCAGCGACCGGACTTGCGTGCAAAGGAGGCGCGTCAGATCAATATGAACCTGCTGGGCAGCGCTTTACTCGAGTTAGATCCGCCTATCCATGCGCTATATGTGTATAATTCCAACCCAGCGTTGGTCGCACCTCATGCGAATAAAGTGAAAGAGGGGCTGGAGCGAGAGGATTTATTCACCGTCGTGCATGATCTGTTCCTAACGGAAACAGCCAAGTATGCGGATATTGTGTTGCCAGCTACGTCCTCTTTTGAAAATACGGACTTCTATCGCTCCTATTGGCATCACTATGTGCACCTTCAGCTACCGGTGATTGCGCCTTATGGTGAGAGCAAAGCGAATGTGGATGTGTTCCGATTGCTTGCATCGATGATGGGCTACGAGGATGAAGCGCTGCGGGACAGCGATGAGGACATGGTTCGTCAGGCTTTGCACCATCCTGGCAATCCAGCATTGGCTGACATATCGTTCGATGCTTTGTTGGATACCGGATTCATGAAGGCGGCGACTCTGCCCTTATTTCCTGGGAAACTTCGGACGCCTAGTGGCAAAATTGAACTACACTCGGCAGACATGGCGAGTAAGGGGTTTCCAGCGCTTCCAACGTATGTGCCGCTTGCTGAGACTAGTGATTTGCCATTTATGTTCATTCCGGCGCCGAATCATAACTTTTTGAATTCAACTTTTGCGCATAATGAGAAGCATGTCCGCATGGAGAAAATACCGAAGCTGCATATGCATGAAGACGATGCATCGGCTTTAGGTTTGGTCAGCGGCGATCTTGCACGGGTGTGGAACGAGCGCGGCGAGTGTGAGCTGGTCGTTATGGCTGGTCGCGATGTGAGGCGCGGTGTCGTTGTCAGTCAAGGGCTATGGGCAGATGCGCCAGGCAGTAAAACGCGCGTGAATGTCCTGACGCCAGATCGTGTGGCCGATATGGGCGGCGGAGCGACCTTTTTCTCGGGAAGGGTAGGCGTGGAAAAGTTGACCTGAGCTTGAACCTTTGGGCGCCGAGCGGCATACGGTACATCAGGAGATGATGACTTATGCCTATTCAGCAAAAAGCTTACGCCTTAATCGGGAGGCCCGTTGGTATTTCCCTGATGGATGGTACCGGAGTATCCGGCATTCTGTGCAGTGTACAAGGTGGATCGATCTACGTCATTGAATATTTATACCATACACAATTCGCAACTAAACATTATACGTTTAATCAAGTGAGAGATATTTTGCCATACCCGCAATGCCCGCAGCCTTATACACCACAACCTTTGTACTAAGTGGTAGAAAATTGGAATTGAGCACCTAACCGATCCTTTTGGATCGGTTTTTTTGCCACGCCAGAAAGTATAGCGCACAAAAATTGTGCGCTAGAGATTCCGCCGCCGTCAGTCGCGCACTAGCGCACAAAAATTGTGCGCAACGGCATTCTTCCGGCGGGCAGTCGCACGCTAGCGCACAAAAATTGTGCGCAATGGCATTCCGCCGGCGGCAGTCGCACGTTAGCGCACAAAAATTGTGCGCAAGGGCAGTCCTTCGCCGGCAGTCGCACACTAGCGCACAAAAATTTGTGCGCAATGGCAGTCCCCCGCCGGGAGTCGCACGCTAGCGCACAAAAATTGTGCGCAATGGCAGTCTGCCGGCGACAGTCGCATGCTAGCGCACAAAAATTGTGCGCAAGGGCATTCCGCCGGCGGCAGTCGCACACTAGCGCACAAAAATTGTGCGCAAGAGCAGTCCCCCGCCGGCAGTCGCACGCTAGCGCAAAAAATTGTGCGCAAGAGCAGTCCTTCGCCGGCAGTCGCACACTAGCGCACAAAAATTTGTGCGCAATGGCAATCCGCCGGCTGGGAGTCGCACACTAGCGCACAAAAATTGTGCGCAAGAGCAGTCTGCCTGCGGCAGTCGCACGCTAGCGCACAAAAATTGTGCGCAAGGGCATTCCGCCTGCGACAGTCGCACACTAGCGCACAAAAATTGTGCGCAAGGGCATTCCGCCGGCGACAGTCGCACGCTAGCGCACAAAAATTGTGCGCAACGGCAATCTGCCGGCGGCAGTCGCACGCTAGCGCACAAAAATGGTGCGCAAGAGCATTCCGCCGGCGGCAGTCGCACGTTAGCGCACAAAAATTGTGCGCAAGAACAGTCCCGCGCCGGCAGTCGCACGCTAGCGCACAAAAATTGTGCGCAGTGGCAGTCCCCCGCCGTCAGTTGTCTTTGCTCGTCGTGGAATGGCCTCGATAGAGGTTTTTTGATACGAAATCCTAATTTATCCACTCCCTAACCTAAATAAATGACAATTCAATTGCGGAGAAAGCGAGTATGATCATTTTTGTATACGCTTACAATAGACGAAATATAAACGATAAGGAGTTTTGTCGGAATGGAATTTCATCTTTTCAAAAGTAAGATAAGCATCATGTTGATTTGTTCAATGATATTTTCGCTATTACTACTTCCTGTAGCTGGTATGGCGGCTGATCCAGAGGTGGTTGTTAGCGCGCTGCCTCCTTCAGAAGATGGTGCGATCCATTGGAAGACACCTGATATCGAGGTGCCATCTGTATTAGATACGGTCTATGATAGAAAAAATGGATCAACGGATGGACTATTTAGTGTCTCTACTAGCAGTACGCAAAAGAAACAGATGTATTTTAAGTTTGATGTGACTAGTGCATCAGATCTTAGCTACAAATACATTTTGCAGGTTTCTGCTAAACTAGGAAGCAGTTTGACCACAGCAGATTTGCAAGTTTTCGGATTAACCGATAATTCATGGCGGGAAAACACATTTACATGGAATAATGCCTCTACGCTTCAAAAAGATCTATCTCAAATGGAACAGGTAGGTCAATTTACGATAACCACACTMAATGGTGGTAAGCCTATTTATCATGATATTGATGTTTCCGATTATGTTAGACGACACTTGGCGGATGGGGTTGTAAGTTTCGTGGTAGCAGATTCCTTTGTAACAGGGAAATCCGTAAACCTGTATTCCAAAGATAATACTTCAGCCTCTAACCCAGAAACGCAGCTTCTTGTGAAACGTGTTGTTCAAAGCGACACAATACCGCCGCAATGGCCTAATGGCGCTGCTTTAAAGTCCATAAATTTAGGGACAGACTTTGTCCAACTAGCTTGGCCAGCCGCTACAGATAATAGCGCAGTTTCTAATTATAAGGTTTATCAGAACGACACGTTAATTCAAACGGTTGTCGGCAGTACCTATTACACAGCGCAAGGCTTAACCCCTCAATCAAGTGTTACCTATGCTGTCTACGCGGGTGATGTTGCTGGTAACTATTCCACGCAGCCGCTAATCTACAGCACAACAACCTTAGCGGCACCTGTGATCCCCATTCCAGTCGTAGAAGTGAATGCCAGCAGCAGCGACGGAAATGTAGAGAGCAACACCTTGGATAATAACTTATTCAGCCGTTGGTCAGCTTCGGGTGACGGCCAGTATATCATGTTTGATTTAGGTCAAACGAAACGAATTGGCTATGTAGGCATCGCTTTTTATAAAGGTGATCTACGTTCTACACGGCTAGATATTGAGACATCTAATGATGCAATAACATGGACAAACGTTTTTAGTGGAAACAGTCGTGCTACTACAGCGAATATGCAGGCGTTCGATATTCCAGATACGGATGCTCGTTTCGTTCGAATCGTCGGACATGGAAATTCAGATGGCAGTACGTTTACTAGCTTAACGGACGTCATGATCTATGCACCCTATGTGACTGGAGACACGCCAGTTGCTATTGTTCCGAATATTACACCTACTGCACCTCCGGGAGCAGTGCCTTTCACCAAAGCGGGTTTAACGAATCCAGACGGTACTGTACATCTGCTACATACACCGAATCCTGTCACTGGATCAATCATTAATGTAACTAGTTATGGTGTGGATCTTGCTGATAATTCTAATGATGACCGTGTAGGCATTCAAAATGCAATTAATGCTGCTTCACCAGGAGATGAAGTCTACCTGCCAAACGGTGTGTATAACCTAATTACTACACCTGATGGATTTGTAAATTTGAAGTTGAAGTCCGGTGTGAATTTACGCGGCGAAAGTGAAGTAGGAACTATTTTGAAGTCCAGCATCGATGATATTAAAAATAGTTCGGTTGTGAAGTCATCAAGTCAACACGACATTGTGGTTTCTAACTTGACGATCACTTCAACGTGGAATCGCTCGTTTTCACTTGAACATGCTACAAATAATCCAGATGCTGGGGGGCCAGATAGCAGTATTGCTATTGCCAACTATGGGGATACGCCATCTTTTAATGTGACGATTGATCATGTTACCGTTGAACGTTTTAGACGTATGGCGATTCGAATTGAAAATAGCCATGATGTTATCGTTCGTCATAGTACCTTCCGTAATGCAACAGATTTAGGCGGAGGCGGAGCGGGATACGGAACTTCTATTCAAGGTATGCCTAAGGTGGATCGACTTGGTTTCGACAATGATACGTATTGGAATGTTGTTGAAGATTCAACGTTTGAAGGACCGTATTTACGTCATGGTTCCCTAATCCAAAATGTCGCGCACAATAATGCTCTAAGAAATAATCATTATATAAATACTAAATTAGACTCTATCGATCTACATGGCGAGCTGGAATACTTAAATGAGGTTTACGACAATACCATTGAAAATATTTATACTGGTGGAGGTGTAGGTCTTGGGAATACAGGTGGGACTGCTCCCACTAATCATAGTAAATCTGGCCCTAAGAACCATATTCATGACAATCTAATCCGTAATTCGCGAGAAGGTATTGTTGTAACGATGGGAACGCCAGAAACGTTGATTGAAAATAATATTATTGAAAATACGACATCCGTAAATAATGCAGCAGGCATTAATATTCAAAATGGACCAGGTACTCGCATACTGAATAACATCATTCGTAAAAATACGGCGACCAACTACTGGGGAATTTTACTTGAACACGATAAAGGTGACCAAAATGCTAATTTTGTAGGTGCTGGAGATCCTCAAGACGTACAAATAATAGGGAATATCATTACAGGAAATACAAACGGGATTCAATTGCAGGCAGGAACTAATATTCATGTAAGTAAAAATATCTTAAACAATGTCGGAACAGATTATGATAAAGCTGTAGGCGTGACGGCAACGGAAATATGGCCTTCGACGGACAACACGTTAAGCATTTTGGAAATCAGCGCAGGAACGTTAAGTCCAACATTTGATGCGGCTACAACAGCTTATACATCAATTTTGCCAGATGGTATAAGTGAGATTCTTATTACGCCAACAACCAACAACAGTGGAGCAAAGGTGACTGTGAATGGAGCTTCTATCGTAGGTGGCACAGCTTCCAATGCCATTCAATTACAAGTAGGTGACAATGAGATAGAGATTGTAGTTACCGCAGAAGATCTATCGACGAAGACTTATCAATTAACAGTTACACGCGTTGTATCAACAAATAATAATTTAAGTAACCTAGCCATCAGTGCAGGAACGTTAAGTCCAATATTTGACGCGGCTAAAACGGAGTATACATCGAATGTGTCAAATGGTGTTACTGAAATTAAAGTAACGCCGACAATTGCAGACAATGGAGCTAAAGTAACTGTGAATGGAACAGCTGTCGAAAGCGGATCGGTTTCCAATGCGATTCAACTACAAGTAGGTGACAATGTCATTGAAATTGTAGTTACCTCAGAAGATCTTTTGACGAAGACATATCGTCTGAAAGTAACTAGAGATAATAGTCCATCAACTTCACCGTCAGCTGGTAGCAATCCGCCAAGTAACCCTTCGGATAGCCTAAACGCCATCATCACAGAGGTTAATGGTAAACCCATAGCTACAGCAACTTTAGATGAAAAAACGCTGGACGCTATTTTAAAAGCACAAGGGAATGGTTCAATTACTATAGTGGTGGATTCGCCAAACGATGTAGGGCAGGTACAGCTTACGCTGAATCAGCAGGCTCTGCAGAAGTTGAACGGCATCCCATCCGCGACGATTGAAACAGAAATTGGAAGCGTGAAACTCCCTCTCAATCAGTTGAATATGTCTCAATTAATTCAGATCCAAGTGAATATTAGTAAGAACGACAACGCTTTAGCACAAGYAAATGCTGCTGGATTCAACGTATTGAACGCAATCGATTTCACGATAAAGGCAGTCGCAGGGGACGGGAAATCAGCACCCATTTCCAGCTTCAATACTTATGTACCGTATTCCGTACAGGTAGATCCAGCGATCAATGAACGTAATCTTGCTGCAGTTAGAGTAGTCAAGGATGCGCAAGGGAATACGACGTATGAACCCGTGCCGCTTAAGGTGAAATCGGGAGAAGTGACTCTGTATAGTCATTCAAATGAGACGTTTCTATTAATTGAAACGAATATTTCGTTTGCCGATACGAATAAGCATTGGGCAAAAGATGGCATTGAGCGTATGGCGAATAAATGGCTTGTTCAAGGTGTTTCCAAAGAGGAGTTCCGTCCAGATCAACCAATCACACGTGCAGAGCTGGCAACGCTTCTCACACGGACGCTCGGCATCAAGTCATCGCATGCGAATACGGCTTTCAAAGATTTGAGCCTTACGGATTGGTTTAATGATTCCGTAAATGCTGCTGTAGAAGGCGGAATCATCACGGGGTACGAAGATGGTACGTTCCGACCTAATCAGACGATTTCACGTGAGGAAATGGCTGTCATGATCGATCGGGCACTGCAGGCTGCTGGGTATGATCCTCAACAAGCAACAGGCAATGTGCTTGCATTCACAGATCAGAAGCAAATTAAATCATGGTCGACTGACGCGGTTCAACGTTTAGTTCAACTGCAGTTGATGGAGGGCATGAGCCCCACTTCATTTGATCCAGAGAAGGATGCAACAAGAGCACAAAGTGCAGTACTCCTACAGCGCTTATTGCAAATCCTAACTTTTACGAAGTAGGCAAAACAAGAAAAAAGCTTGGTCAAGTCCCATTTGGGATTGATCAAGCTTTTTATTTTCCGCTGGTATCTTAGCGGTTATCAATTTTCTCTGGATACAGATCATGATTCATCAAGCGATGCTCTGCCATTGCTTCGTACTTCGTACCTGGTTGACCCCAGTTACAATAAGGATCAATGGAGATGCCGCCGCGAGGCGTGAATTTGCCCCATACCTCGATATAACGCGGATTCATCAATTCGATGAGATCATTCATAATAATATTGACACAATCCTCGTGGAAATCACCGTGATTGCGGAAACTGAATAGGTAAAGTTTCAAGGACTTGCTTTCCACCATTTTGATCGTAGGAATATACGAAATGTAGAGGGTAGCGAAATCCGGTTGTCCAGTTACCGGACATAAGCTTGTGAACTCCGGGAAGTTAAATTTGACGAAATAAGCACGATCTGGGTGTTTATTATCAAATGCTTCCAAGAGTGTAGGGTCATAATTAAAAATGTATTTCGTGCCTTGATTACCTAAAAGGGTAATATCTTTCAAGTCTTCATTGCTTCTGCCTGCCATTGGTAATCCTCATTTCATAGTTTTTTAGAGAGGGAGTTTGCGAACCTCTTCTATAAGCAGATAGGTCCGTAGGTCCGCTCATAGAGGTGACTTCCTATTTCATGAAATGTATCATATTTTGCAGGAAAAAGCATCTTTCAACTGGGTGGCAATTATTACTGACTTGCGCATATCGCCTAGCTTACGCTTATAGCAACACGGGTTGCCCCAGAGCCACGGATTTGTAACCCGCTAAGGCGACAACGGTTGAACGTAATCCATCTTCCCCTGTGATCGGCACCTGTTCGCCATTCAGCAACGCTTGCACAAATGCTTTCACTAAGTAAGCATCCATGGAGTCACCCCAGAAATTCCATTGGCCTTTCCCGTTATCTAAGCAATACAGCTCATTCTTTTGAGCAAAAGCATCGATGGAGAGCGTTCCTTTCGTACCCACAATCGTCATCGTCACATCTCCCCATGTTGGGAAAGAGGCATTCCGCGACCAGCTTGTGTCTAACACGCCGATTACCCCATTAGCGAATTTGACATGGATCATCCCCGCATCATCGATCTCTAAATTTTCATTGAATAATGTAGCCGCATAAGCATAGACTTCTTTCACTTCGGATTGGGTCATCCAATTCATCAAGTCCATGACGTGTACAGTATGATCTAATAAGGCACCGCCACCGGATAGCTCGGATTGAAGGAACCAGCCGGAAGGAAGAGAGCCGCGATTAGTTCCCTTGATGGCTACGATCTCTCCGATTTCACCCTGTTCGATTGCCTCCTTGGCTTTAACAACTGAGGCCAAATAGCGGCAAGGGAATGCCRTCATCAATTGAACACCGTTTTCTTTACAGGCAGCAATCATGGTCTCCATTTCCGAGACCGAAACGCCAAGCGGTTTTTCACATAGCACGTGTTTGCCGGCTTTCGCTGCTGCTATCGTGATCTCTGCGTGATGGACATTTTCGGAACAAATGACAACAGCATCCAGATCCGTGGCGAGTAAATCCTGATAATGTTCATAATGAGGCAAGCCGTATGCAGCGGTTACTTTTTCCACGCGGCTGTGACTCTCATCTGCAAAACCCGTGACCTCCACCTGCGGGATTGCTCGTAGTGATTCCAAATAAGAGTATGCATGGCCGTGCGCGAAACTGATCATACCTACTTTTAATTTCTTCATACTGTTTCCTCCCCGAACGCCCAGCTCGTCTTCAGTTGGACAGATTTCCCCGTGCGAACCGATTCCAGCGCAGCCATCGTAATTTCTAGTGCTTTATAGGCATCGTTCGCAGTAACGATGGGCTCGCTTCCATCTCGTATGCACTGAATGAAATGGGCAATCTCCAAATTATAGGGACTAGCGTATCCCGGACTTTGCGGAACTTCCGCGAAACGTCTGCCTTCTGAATCGGAAGGGGCTTTGCAGATGTGCAGGGAACTGCTTTTTTGGCTGTCGCTGCGGATTATGCCTTTGCTGCCTGCAATTTCCACGGCGGTTTGGAACGGCCCTTGGTAACCCCAGAAGGCCTCCACATTGGCAACGGCTCCATTTTCAAAAAGAAGAGTGACTAGTGCATAATCCAAGTCGTTGACACATTGGTTCAAGGCATAGACGGACTTCACTTCGCCGACGGCCCAGCGTAGAAAATCAATATCGTGGATCATGAGATCGGCAATGACACCTCCGCTTTTAGAGAAATCTTTGAACCATGGTCTGACGTCACCGGGGTGTGAACCGATTCGTTTGGCATGAATGACACCGACTCGTCCTAACTTGCCTTCATCGATGGCTCGCTTCATTTGTACATATTCAGGGAAGAATCGAACGACATGCCCGACAAACAAGCGGACGCCGTACTGCTCACAACATTGAATCATAGCTGTTGCATCTTCTAAATTAAGGGCAAGTGGTTTCTCGCAAATCACATGTTTGCCGGCTTGTGCCGCTTTTAACGTATATTCCTTATGTAAGTAGCTTGGCAGTGTCACGCTGACGACATCGAAATCTGCCTCGTTCAGCATGGCTTCAAAAGATGTAAAAGCAGGTGCCCCTGTCGTAAGGGAAAGTGCTTGTGCTAGCTCGAGATCCAGATCGCATACACCTGTCAACTCCACATCAGGCATATTGACATAGCTGAGGGCGTGCACATTCCCCATCCCCCCGCAACCAACGATCGCTATTTTCATGCCAAATTCACTCCTCATATTATCGTATGAAAATATGTAACTAAGTAATATGATATAGGTATTGTGAGGTAGCGTATATGCGGACATTTATTCAGTTTATATCCAAATTTGTCATCAGTGAAAGAGCGGTGTTTGAGAGTCATGCATATTTATAAAGAGCCAATCCCCTATCAGAACCCCTCATTATGCATGAAAGTGTGGCGATTCACCCAATCAGGGGCAGAAAAGGAGTACGGAAATACCTGGCATTATCATAAAGAAATTGAATTCATTTTAGTTGAGGAAGGAAGCCACGAAATTCAGACACCGAATCATGTCTACTCGCTCAAACCCGGGGATGTCATGCTGATCGGCTCCTCCCAACTGCATAGAGGGCGCAAAATAAGCGATAAAGACCTCGTCTATATTGTTCTTCATATTGACCTACAGCCTTATTTCGATCCAGCTATGATGAGGTATTATCGAGATTTTCTGGAGATTTTTCATCCGTTAGAAGCGCTTAATTACATTTTCCAAGAAAATGATCAAGTGAAGAAAGAAATTGCCAAGATTATTACGGATACCCATGATGAAGTTATGGGAACTAAGAAGGGGTATGAAATCGCGGTAAGCATGCACATCAAGCATCTGCTCTTAATGCTGCTTCGCCATGACAATCGGGATCTGTTAACGACACATGGCAATGTGGATGGGGATGCGGATATCATACGGTCACTTGTTGTTTATGTGGATGAGCATTTGACGGAGAAGATCGATATGGGAGAGGTCAGTCGAATCGCTGGCATGAGTTACTCGTACTTTTCGAAGTATTTTAAGAAAAAGATGGGCACTTCATTTATCGACTATGTCAATCAGAAACGTATTTCAAAAGCGGAGCGGCTGCTCGTTACTGAAAAACGCAGTGTGAACGAAATCGCAGAGTCGGTTGGCATAGGAAATATGGCGCATTTCTATGAGTTGTTCAAACGATTCAATGGCTGTACACCTAGACAATATCTGCACAAAATGAACGTAAGTGAGAGCTAACTTGAGTGGTCGATGCTTGTAGAAAAAGATTGACAACGGAGTGGAATTATTGAATTATGAACTTGAAAACAAATCTGAAACAAACCAGATAAGATTTTATTTGAGGAAAAGGATGTATAAGTGAACTAGATGAGAATCAGAATGGAGTTTTACAAATTCACTTTGAGAACACGGTGAAGTAAACGGAGGCCATATGATGATCCAACTATCAAATCTGGAAGAGTTATTAGCGTATCAAGTTCACACGATTAAGGATGGGCAGCTTGTCTATGTGGATGGGTATTATCAAAAGGGAGACGGTGGCTCCAAGCTTGTTCGTTGGATGATTGGCAGCACTGAGGCCGACAACGGCGGCACGATTCATGATCCTAGACATGGTGGAAGCGGCCGATGGAAGACCGTGCATAACGGTGTAGGAGATTTTCGGTGGTTCGGCATTCTGGACGCGACAAGGCATGCAGATGACGCCTTGGATGCGATGGTGAACGATGTATCGATTCACCGGATTGAGTCGCATTCTGATCTTAACTTTGTCAGAAGACATACGTACGACCGCAGCAACATCGAACTCGATTTTGGAGGGCACCGTGTCACAACAGTCGGGATCGAGCTAAATGCGAAAAGCAATCCATTCGGAGCTGTTATTTTTTTTCAGGGGAAAGCAACAGGTGAAACACAGACTCTTACACTCTCTGCTAATCTTCCAGAGCAATCTGACGTGCTAGAGGTGCTAGATACGGCGTCTTTTGAGGTGGGAGACTGGTGGGTAGCGAGGATTCAGAACCACCCGGAAGGCTATGCGCAGCGCGAGCTGGATTATATGGTGCAGGTCACAGAAATCATAGACGATAGCCATATTCGTGTGAATTATAAGCTCGGGTGGACGCTTGTTGCTGGACGGGAAATCACGTTCAAGAAGATGCAGCCTGTTTGCCACAGTCACATCAGGAATATGAATTTTATCGGTGTTTCTGTGCCTGATAATGGGTCGACGAGCGTAAAGCCATCTGAGGATTGGGATCAAATAGGATCACATCCCATTGCCTATGAATTCGCCGTTGCTTGCAATGTTAGCGACGTCACAGCCACTAAGGTTTTCTGGCCGGTCATTGAGCGGCGTTACTGCACTCATTTTGTGACGGAGCGTTGCAAGCTAATGAACCCAGAAGAAGTGATCTGGGGAGGAACCGGATATCTGACGCAGCAACTCAACGTGTTGTACGGTCATGTCCGAGATTGCCATACAAGCAACGCCCGTCACTTAAACGATTTCACATGTGGAGCATACTGCATGGTGGAGAACTGCCATGGTGATGGTGATGAACATGGTTCTTTTGTCACACACGGTCAATACGAGCATGATCTCACGTTTATCGGGAACTCAGGTTTATTGTCATTTGCCAACAGCGGTACAACGTGGGGAGATAGTGCGAAACGAATCTCTGTGAAGAAGCATGTGGCTTCGCGTGTAGTTGCACACAAGCGAATTACAGATTTGACACTGGAGGATGTTCATGCCGTCTGGAAAGAGGGATTAGTGGATTCCGGTACGATTTGGGCCAATGCAGATGGGCTGCAAATGAGAGGCTGTACGGCGGACACGATGCTTACACTTTCACAGAGCTCATCTCGTTCACAGCGAAGTAATCTTGCGGATGGTTGTTCCTTTGGCATGACGAAGGGGGCTGAAATCGCTCGTATGCCCGATAATCCCCATGTAGGATTTCGGCCAGTTATGACGGACTTCACGATGCAGAATTGCCAATTTCACAACGTTGATGATAATTCACTGGGTAGTATCAACAAACTAATTTTGATGAATACATGGTTTAGAGGAGCTTCTCCAGAAGCAAAACCCATTCAAGTTTGGTGTCCTGAGGTGGTTGTGCAAGGCGGGGGTTGTGAGAATAGCGGCATGATATTGATGGGTGCATTTCATCTGGATGAGACAGGTGCAAGTGACCAGTCCATTACGGTGGATGGCGGCACCGTGTTCAGTGGGACGAATGCAGCAAAGGCCTTTTTGAAGCGTGAAGAAATGTCAGGAATCGTAACGTGGGTATTCGGCGAGTGCAAAAGCTCAGTAATGGATGCCGAGACGGCGCATTTCAGCATACATAGCGGTCCTAATAAAATGAGGGCGATAGGTTCTCGTTTCTCTGGCGGCAAGTATGAGATTACGGAGGGAGCGATTGGCCATGATTCCTATTTACTCATGATGGCATGTGTAGAAGAAGGAGTCGATCGGTCCGCTCTTCCGGTTGAATCGGATAGAGTGAAGCATAAAGAGGGGAATATGATCATAGTTGAATAACCGTTGGAGCCTGTCTTTTATTAGATAGGCTCCTTTTACGTTACATACATGTCATGTAATTAAGGGTAATTGATTAGTTAGTGTTATGTTATCTAACATTGTAAGCGATTCCAAATTAAAAAGTTATTGACAACACACATGTCAGGTACTTATAATAAAAACATCAGAAACAAACCACAACGAAATGTTCTGATGATTGTGGTGTACTTTACAAATTAGAAATAAACCAGAAAAGAGGTAGGGGTTATGAAAGCAGTAAAGGGCATCAATGGTTCAGCACAAGTGTTGGAGCTTCCGAACCCGGAAATGATTCCTCAATTTGTCAAAGTGAAAACGGAATATTCTGTCGTTAGCGTAGGCACCGAGCTAATGATGATAACCAATAATGGGGATGCCAATTTAGGCTACAGTGCCAGTGGCATTGTAATGGAAATCGGGGAAGGTGTTACGCATGTCATCCCCGGACAACGAGTTGCTTGTTATGGGGTACCAGCCCATAGGGAACTCCTGCTTGTACCCAAGCATTTGGTCGTACCTGTGCCAGAAGGCGTGACTCAGGAGGAAGCAGCATTTGTTGGTATTGGTGCCATTGCGATACATGCTTTGCGTCAAGCTCAACTGAGCTTCGGAGAAACGATTATCATCGCGGGGCTTGGCATACTTGGGCAAGTGATTGCCCGTATTGCACATGCAGCGTCCTATAAAGTGATTGGTTTAGAGTTAATAGAGGAGCGCTGCCGAACGCTTGAGGCTATTGGAGCGATAGCCTGCCGCACCAAGGAAGAACTTCAGAGGGCAGTGGAGTCTGATCCTTCTTGTAAAGGTGCAGATGCTGTCATGCTTTGTGCGAGCAATAGGAAGTTTAGTATGATAGATGATGCGCTGGGTTGGCTGAGAGACCGCGGTCGCGTAGTGATCGTCGGGGATACAGGAACGGAATTTGATCGGGATCTGCTTTTTATGAAAGAAGCGAGTATTCACATTTCACGTGCGGGCGGTCCTGGTCGTTATGAGGAAACCTACGAGCAGCATGGGGTCGATTACCCGATAGGTTATGTTCGTTGGACGGAAGGCAGGAATATGGGGGAGTTTCTACGTTTGATCGCACAGAAAAGGATTGATATTCAATCGTTGATTACCAATGAGTGCGCACTCGAAGAGTTACCCACCATGTATCAAAGCTGCTTTGAAAAGCCACAGAAATCGATGGGTATTGTCGTGCGATATGAACAACCCAATCCCGCCGGAGTAGCAGATTCCTTTAACAATTAATAAAGGAGGTGATGGGGTATGCGAGCAAGTGTGAAGTCGATTACCGGTGAACCCATAGGAAGAAAACGAATGACCACGCATATTTGGAAAACGTTTCTCCGATACAAATGGTTGTACTTACTTATGGTTCCGGGGATTGCATATTACATTATTTATCACTATGTACCGATGTTCGGACTTGTGATTGCGTTTAAGAAGTATAACCTCATGAAGGGATTATGGGGGAGTGAATGGGTTGGCTTCGATAACTTTCGAACGATATTCGCCTCGCCGGAGTTTCCAAGTCTAGTCCGAAATACGCTTCTCATCAGTGTGTATCGTATTTTGTTTAACATGCTTCCGGACGTCATGTTGGCACTTATTTTAAATGAAATTCGTGCTCCTTGGTTTAAAAGAATTGTACAAACGATTACCTATGGGCCTCATTTCTTATCATGGATTATCGTGTACGGTCTTGTGTTTTCATTCTTTGCACCTGGTGCGGGGCTAGTGACGACGTTCTTTCGCGATATGGGTTGGGGAGAGCTTGATGTATTGACCAACTCGGACTATTTCCGTTCCCTGCTAGTGACGTCAGATATTTGGAAGAGCACTGGTTTCGGAGCCATCATCTATTTGGCAGCACTGGCCTCGATCAACCATGAATTATATGAAGCAGCCGTTGTTGATGGCGCAGGTCGTTGGCGGCAATTGTGGCATATTACGCTCCCAGGTATTCGCGAAGTGTTCATTTTACTGTTAATCTTGCGAATCGGACATATTATGGACGCTGGTTTCGAACAGGTATACATATTCCTGAACGCACGAGTTTATGATGTGGGGGATATTCTTGACACCTGGATCTTCCGTAGAGGAATTGAACAAATGGAATTCAGTGTGCCAGCGGCAATGGGTGTATTCAAATCAGTTATCGGTCTGGTGCTTGTGATTGGAGCGAATAAACTGGCCAAAAAAGTCGGCGGGTCCGGCATCTGGTAAAGGAGGCATCGTTATGCCATTCATGCTTAAGAAAACCAAATTAGACCGCATTGTAGATGCCGTTCTTTACACCGTACTCGGACTTTTCTGTTTAGCAACGCTGTTTCCCATCTACTTTGTCTTCATTATGTCAATCACACCCTATACGGAAGTGCTCAAAAACGGTGGATTTGTCATCGTACCGCATGCGATCACCTTCGAAGCATTCAAAACGATTTTCTCCAGCAATACGGTGCCGAAAGCGCTGCAAGTATCGATATTCGTTACGGTCGTTGGTACAGCGTGCAATCTAGCGATTACGACGATGCTAGCCTATCCGTTATCGAAGAAATTTTTGCCGGGACGCAATATCGTCCTGATGGGCATCGTGTTTACCATGTTGTTCTCCGGGGGGATCATCCCCATGTATTTGACCGTGAAAGCCACGGGCTTGATGGATTCCCTATGGGCACTTATCATTCCAGGTCTGGTCTCGTCCTTTAATATTCTGATCATGAAGACCTTCTTCGAAGGCCTGCCCTATGAAATTGAAGAAGCGGCAAAAGTGGATGGCTGCAGCGACATTGGTACACTTATGCGAATTGTGCTGCCGCTCTCGATGCCGATTATGGCAACCTTGGGATTGTTCTACGGTGTCAATCACTGGAATGCGTACTTCGGCGGGGTCATGTATTTGAATGATCGCAGTCTATATCCGATACAGGTTGTGCTGCGGAACATGATTGTGTCACCAGCCATTAGTCAGGAACTTGCGATTTCTCAATCTTCATTAAATACAATGCCGCCGGAAACCATCAAGATGGCAACCGTTGTGGTGGCAATCATACCAGTTCTTATCGTGTATCCGTTTCTACAAAAATATTTCGTCAAAGGCATGCTGTTAGGCGCTGTCAAAGGATAAGTCTAACAGCAGCTTTACCACAATTGGCTGTAAGCCAGTTACGTATTAAGTACGAGGAGGTGACAACGGGAAGTAGATCTACAGTGGTTATTTCGCAAACGATTCGTATCCATTGATTTGACGGAAGTAAATGGCTTGAAAGTAGTTTCATACGCGTTCTCATTCTTCTAAAACGAACAGGGGGGTCTTTCATTTGAAAACGTTATCAAAAGTAACTACGCTATTATTAGCATCTTCGCTGGTCCTTGTCGCATGCACGAGTTCGAAAGAGGAGGCTTCTAGTTCCCCAACTAACACGGCGGCGACAACGTCGTCGAGCCCAGATGCCAAGAAGGAAAAACTAGACCTGAGTTGGATGGTTATCGCAGATGCAAGCGCCCAACTTCCTTCGGCAGATAAAGACTTCGTGAAGAAAGCGATTGAAGAGAAATTCAATGTCTCACTGAAAATGACCTACTTGCCGTTTGGCCAAGACTATACCAATAAATTGAATACAATGATCGCATCAGGCGACATTCCCGATGTTTTCTACGCAGACGGAGTACCTTCTAATAATTACATCCGTGATGGTGTTGCCAGAGATTTGACGGGGATTGTCACACCGGCCAAAATGCCAAACTACTTCAAAAATTGGGTGTCGGAAGCAACTTTGAAGTCGTATCAGGTACAAGGTGCATTCAAGCGTGCTCCTGTTCCGTACGAAACAAGCTACTACCGTACCTTCTACATTCGGAAAGACTGGCTCGACAAGCTTAATTTGAAAATGCCGACGAACTACGACGAGCTTGTAAGTGTCATGAAAGCTTTTACTTTCAATGATCCAGACGGTAATGGCAAAAACGATACGTATGGTTTTACAGCGGCAGGCGGCGGTGCAAGCATTTCGATGGACTTCCCAGAATTCCTGAAAAATGGCTTTGCGGGTGACACATATGTAGAAAATGATCAGTTCATTGACGTTCGTACCGATATCCGCATGCAAAATGTGCTTACAGATATCAAGGCGCTACTGGACATGAAAGTTGTCGATCCGGACTGGTTCCTGAACAAATACGGCCAGCATTTTGATAAAGCTGCACAAGGTAAAGCGGGTATCGTGATCGGTCAAGGCAGAGACCTTGCCTTCGATAACAATCCGGCTGGATTGCAAATGAAAGCGAAGGCAGCAGGTCAAACAACAGCAGACTGGGAGCCGTTCCATCCGTGGGAAAAAACCGGTACTTGGGTAGAAACGATTCCACAAAATCCGTTCTTGCTCAGCTCCAAAAGCTCAGATGCCAAAGTACAGCGCTCTATTGAAATTCTGGATTGGCTCGCTGGAGAAGAAGGCTTCTTGTTGACGCGTTACGGGAAAGAAAACGTGGATTACAAACGCAATGGGAAAGACATCGAAGTCAATCAAGATGCCTATAAAAAAGACGTTATCGACAATAACAACTTTATTGAAGTGTATGGTTGGTTTACACCACGTAAACCTGAAGTGTTCGGATTGAATATCATTGATCCTAAAATAACCGAGCGAGATAAGAAAATCGTTGAAAAAATCAACTCTTACAAGATTCTTCCGTCGGTGGGTACTGCTCTTACTGTCAAGGAAGGCATGGATATCGGAGCTATGCGCAAACGGATGAATGAACTTCATGTTCAAATCTTGTATAAAGAGAAGGACGCTGCGAACTGGCCGCAATATCGCCAAGAAGTGATGACCAAATTCGGCGGCAAAGCGATTTTCGATAACTATGCTGAGCTTACTTCTGCAGCGAAAGGTAAAACAATCAAGTTCAAATCGGATAATTAATCGAGCTGTTCTTCTAAATCAGCAACTCAGACTGGTGAATGCATAGGAGTGTTCGCCAGTCTGACTTTGCAGGTATGTGAACTACCTAGGGAATGGAGGGCTTCCCGCGTGCGATTGCAAGGAAAACGGGCATTGATTACAGGAAGTGCCAGAGGCATCGGTCAAGGGATTGCACATAAATTCGTGCAAGAAGGGGCGAGTGTCGTATTGCTTGATTACATGGCGGATCAGCTTGAAGCATCTGCTGACACAATCCGAAAGCAAGCCATGGATAGGGGGCAAACCGCTCACGTTGCAACTGTCGTCTGTGATTTGAATGTGTCAGAGCAAGTGGACAAGGCTGCTGAACAAGCGTGGGCTTACTGGGATGGCATCGACATTTTGGTCAATAACGCTGGCATTGCAACACGCGAGTCATTTATCGACATCCCGCTCTCTCGTTGGCAGCAGGTAATCAACATTAATTTGAATGCGGCGTTCCAACTGAGCCAATGGGTGGCGAAGGGGATGATTGCTGGTGGGATTCATGGTTCGATCGTCAATATGGCTTCGAAAAATGGCTTAGCTGGAAGTGCTGTATTGGCCCATTACAATGCATCAAAAGGTGGCGTTGTTTTGCTAACGCAGTCGATGGCTGTTGATTTGGCACAGAATCACATTCGTGTTAATAGCGTTGCGCCTGGCTTCATTGATACACCTCTTGATCGCGAACTGAAGGAGAAATCGGAAGTCACACTCTCATTGACGGAACGAACCCCGATGCGCAGGCTCGGTACCATTGAAGAAGTGGCGAACGCGTTTCTATTCTTGGCATCAGACGAAGCATCTTACATAACGGGCACGACACTTGTTGTGGACGGAGGTCATCTCGCCAATGCTTGTGATTTGTAAACAAACATCGAGATTACGTGCAGGGAGGACTTACTAACATGGCGGATGAAGACAGCATTCTTGAGGTAAATGGTGAAGACAAACTTCGTGGTGACAAATATTTTAACGATACCGGGCTTTGGGGGTTTATCCACCGTTCATTTACGAAGTCCATGGGCTACACAGATGATGATTTGAAAAAGCCGGTCATCGGCATTTGCAACACGTTCAGCGAGTTGAATAAATGCCACTCTCACTTTAGGGAATTGACGGACTATGTGAAGCGTGGTGTCTGGCAAGCCGGCGGTCTGCCCATGGAATTTCCGACTATTTCCATAGGCGAACCCTATGTAAAGCCGACGACGATGCTGCTTCGGAATCTCATGGCGATGGACACAGAAGAAATGGTCAAAGCGCATCCGATTGATGGCGTTGTACTCCTGGGCGGATGTGACAAAACGGTACCTGCGCAGCTGATGGCTGCGGTGAGCGCTAATATTCCAGCGATTGTCCTTACGGGTGGACCGATGCTGAACGGCAAATTAAACGGCCAGACACTTGGCGCCTGCACCGACTGTTATCAGTTTACGCTTGAGCACAAAGCGGGCAATATCTCAGATGAACAACTCACCGTTGCTGAAAATGCCATATGCCGCAGTGATGGTCACTGCATGGTGATGGGGACGGCCAGCACGATGGCGGCGATTGCTGAAGCACTTGGTATGGCACTTCCGGGCTGTGCGGCAATTCCTGCCCCAGATTCCAGGCGACGCCATATGTCTGAGCAGACGGGGAAACAGATCGTGGAGCTTGTCCGTCGTAACATTCGACCTCGTGACATTATTACCAAGGAATCACTGGATAACGCGATTCGAGTGACGATGGCCTGTGCAGGATCTACCAATGCTATCATCCATCTTGTAGCTATTGCTGGACGACTTGGCTACCGGTTACCGCTTGAAAGGTTCGACGAAATTAGCGCAACGACRCCGTTTATCTTGAACGTTCGCCCATCTGGCAAGTATCAGATGGAAGAGTTCTTCGAAGCTGGAGGCGTGCCGTCCCTGATGAAGGAAATTGAACCGCTGCTGAACGGCAACTGTTTGACCGTTACGGGCCAAACGGTGACCGAGAACCTGCGAGGCGTGCGGGTCACTGATCGCGAGCTGATCTATCCGCTCGAGCAGCCTATTGCACCACAAGGCGGGATTGCGGTGCTGCGCGGAAATCTCTCTCCGAACGGTGCGCTAATCAAGCAAACGGCGGTTTCACCGCATCTCAAGAAGCACCGTGGACGCGCCGTCGTCTTCGAATCGCCGGCCGATCTGAATGCACGGATTGACGATCCCGATTTGGACGTCGATGAGAACAGTGTCCTCGTGTTGAAAAATGCGGGACCGAAAGGCGCGCCAGCGATGCCGGAAATCGGGCAAATCCCGATTCCGAAGAAGTTGCTGATGCAAGGGGTGCGCGACATGGTACGCATCTCGGATGCTCGCATCAGCGGTACTTCGTACGGCACCTTGATTGTGCATGTTGCTCCTGAAGCAGCCATCGGTGGACCTCTGGGGCTTGTGCAGAACGGCGATGAAATCGAGCTCGACATCGACATGCGCAAGCTGGAGTTACATGTAGATGAAGATACGCTTCGAGAACGCAAAGCGAAGTGGGAGGCTCCTCCACCTGCCTATGATCGTGGATATGGCCTTCTGTTCCTAGAACGTGTGCTGCAAGCGGATGAGGGCTGCGATTTCGACTTCTTACTGCCGCCAGAGCTTCGCAAGTAGCGATTTACGTAGTTGTCTTACCTATTCCCCTTACGAAGAGGAGTTGTTCAACGATGTTCTTCCTAGATGACAAGAAGGGAAAATCGAATGCGACGAACGTAAGCACCGAGGAGAATCAAACAAATGGTAAGTCGAATGAGGCCATCAGCAGACGTAAAGTTTTGGCCACGATAGGGCTGGGCGGCGTCATGTTGGCTGGCAGTGTCTTAGGCCCTCGACTCGCCTCGGCGGATAACGGGTCATCGAATGACAAAGATGCCAAAGACAGTAAAGACAGTAAAGACAGCGATCGCGTACTGCAAGTTAACAACGTGGCTGAACTAAAGTCACTCCCAATGGGTCAAATGAAGGACGGCCAACATGTGTTCGTTGGCGGTTACAACAAGAGCGGTGACGGAGGCGGCAAGCTGGTTCGGTTTGTAGCGGACAGTACCAAAGCTGACAATGGCGGGACTGTTCACAGGCTGACGAATGGCGGCAATGGACGCGAGCAAAATGATGCAGCCAGGGGAGGCAAACCACCCAAAGGAGAAGGTTGTTTTGAAGTCGTACACCAGGGTGTAGGCGATTTCAGGTGGTTTGGTATTTTCGACAAAAATATAAATGCGGATAATGCGCTGGATGCGTTGATCAATGATCTTTCAATTCATCGTGTCGAAGCGCACTCAGACCTTAATTTCATAAAACGCCATGTGTATCACCGCAGCGATATTGAAATTGATTTCCACGGCTACACAGTCACAACCGAAGGAATCGAACTGAACACGTTGGATAACCCGTTCGGAGCGGTCATGTTTTTCCAAGGTGTCGTAACTGGTGTGACGCAAACGGTTACGTTAACGGAAGATATATCTGAATATTCAGATATATTTGAAGTGGCTGATTCATCGATGTTTGAAGTGGATAGCTGGTGGCACGCGCAGATTAAGAACAACACGGCTGGCGGTGCTCAACGTGAGCTCGATTACCTGATCAAAGTAACCGAAATTTTCGATGCCACCCACGTCAGGTTCAACTATAAGCTCGGTTGGCTGCTTGCAAAGGGGCGTCCGATTACATACAAAAAAGTGAATCCAGCCTTCCGGTGTCATGTACGCAACATGAGTTTCATAGGCATCCCTGTGCCTCCTAACGGCACTAGTCTCAGGCCATTCCCGACATGGGATCAGATCGGTTCAAATCCGGTCGCCTATGAATTCGCCGTTGAATGCGATGCTTCGGGCATCAAGGCTAGCAAAGTGTTCTGGCCGGTCGTCATGCGGAGATACAATACGCATTATGTAACCGAACGCTGTCAATTGATGAACCCCGAAGAACGCGATTGGGGCGGCACTGGCTATTTGACGCAGCAGATCAACGTATTGTATGGGCATATCCGAGATTGCAATACGAGCAATGCACGTCACTTGAATGATTTTACCTGCGCAGCTTATTGTATGGTTGAGAACTGTCATGGCGACGGCGATGAGTACGGTCCGTTCGTCACGCATGGTCAGTACGAGCACGATCTGACGTACATCAACAACTCTGGTTTGTTGTCCTTTGCAAACAGCGGTACGACCTGGGGGGATAGTGCGAAGCGTGTGACCGTCAAGAAGCATATCGCATCGCGAATTGTCGCGAGCAAGCGGTTAACTGACTTGACACTTGAGGATTGCCATGCCGTCGTTACGTACACCAAACCTGGCGTTAAAATGGCGAATTCGGGCTCATTCTGGGTGAACATGGACGGCTTGCAAATGAGAGGCTGTACGGCACAAGAGATGGTGACGATATCCAAAGGCTCCTCGCGTACCAAAAGGAAAAACATCATCGATAGCTGCTCCTTCGGCATGCTGAAAGGCTACGAAATCGCCCGTCCGATCCGCAGTGGAACGACTCAAGTAGGATACACGCCGAGCAATGGTGAACTGACCATCCTCAACAGTGAATTTTACAATATAGAAGATGTCACACTAGGAAGCATCAATAAACTGACCCTCATTAATACGTGGTTCAAAGGACTCCCTCAGGTAGGCGGTACTGTGAAGATTGGTACGCGTGAAATCATCATGCAAGGTGGTGGTCTCGTTGATTGTTGTTTCTTGCTAACAGGAGCTTGGGATAAAGTGGGGGACGTCAACAATCCGAGGAATAAGCCTGACCAATGGATCACCATTGACGGCAGTGCGATATTCAGCGGAGTGAATGGTGAGAAGGCGTTTCTCAAAAGTGTAGATGCTACGAATGTCGTTACTTGGAACTTCGGAAACTGTACAAGTATAGCCTCGGATGCTAGTACAGCACATTTCTCCATTCAAAGTGGAATGAATAAATTGAAAGCGATCGGCTCCCAATTTACGGCAGGGAAGTATGAAGTATCAGCTGACGCTTTCGGCAGCGGTGCCTACTTCTTCATGACTTCTTGCGTGGAAGAAGGCGTCAATCGGACTGCACTTCCAGTAGAAAGTGATACCGTGAAACATAGCGTTGGCAATTTATCGATTTCTTGATAGTAGGCATAAGATTAACAGGCAGAATTAGTAGATTGAAGGGTTTCATCGCATATCCGGTAACGTTATGGTGTGAAACCTTATGTACATTGACATGTGACGGTGGGTCGTTGCTATAATACTAATAACAATGCGGATACAGGAAGTGCCCATGTCTCCTGATCTTGTCAGTGTATCGGATGGAAATGAGGTTTATAGATGGAAAAACGGACAACTCGCAGCTCCTCTCGCACGCGCCTAAGCGAACTCGTCAACACATTGAGAGAAGATATTTTGACAGAAAAGCGGCCGGTAGGGGAATATTTACCTTCTGAGAAAACGTTCGCCGCGGAATACAATTTAAGCAATCAGTCGGTACGAAAAGGGCTGGACGTTCTGGTTGCAGAGGGACTTATTGAGAAAATTCCTCGTGTCGGAACAAAGGTTGTCGGTGCTCCTGAAGGCGCTTTCGTCACTGTGAAGCTTGGCTTCCATAGTTCCGTGACGGATGAGGCGGATATTCATAGACTGCTATCCAGCTTTCAAAAGGAAAACCCACATATCCGCGTACAAGCTGTGCCTACTTCCAGCAATAACTACAGTTATATCAGCGAGTACTTGTCCAGCGGTCTTCTCGACGTGGTCATGATGAACTTTAAGGATTTTCAGGAATGTGTGGAAACGGGTGAAGAAGGGATGCTGGAGCCGACGGAACGGAATCCAGAGCTGTATTCATTTCTATCGGATGCTTTTGTGGCAGAAGGTCGTCAACTCGTACAACCTTTTATTTATTCACCGCTTATTCTTTGCTATAACCGCGAACATTTCCATGAGGCGAACTTGCCGGAGCCAGATAGCAGCTGGCAATGGAAGGATCTGATCACGTATTCGTCAAAGCTGGCGATTCCGAATGAACGCCTCGGTTTTCACTGTGACTTGTATTCGCCAAATCGTTGGCCGCTGCTTCTGTTGCAAACAGGCGGGAAGTTCGAGCGCCATGAAGATGGCAGACTTAAGCTTGCTGGTACAGCTATGATGGATGCGCTTCGCTATTGTGGCGAGATGAAGCACAGTATTCCTTCTTTGTCAGAAGGGATTACAACTGGTGAGTCAGAGCTGCTCCTGGCCAAAGGCAAAGCGTCGATCATCATGACCAGTTACTTCTACTTAAATTACTTGCTTGGTGAGAGGTTGTCCTTTGACATTGCGCCTGTCCCGCATTTTGGTACGCCAATGACGATGCTGCTTAACACGGGACTTGCTGTTAATCGGAAGTCACAAGTGAAGGACGCGGCGGTCAAATTAGTGGAATATTTAACTAGCTATAAGGCCCAACTTTTCGTTCGCCAGCACACATACAGTCTTCCCGCCAGAAAATCTGCCGCAGAGTGGGTAGGGGAAGAGAAACGTTATCTGCCGTCCAGATTTTCACTATTTCGCGAGACGATACCTGGTTTTCGATATTTCACGGATTTAGCTATAAGTGCAAGAGAGTTATCAGAAATCAATCAAGAACTCAAAATGTATTGGGCGGGCTTGGAAACGGAAGAGGTATTGTGTTCTCATATCGAAGAACGTCTTACCGTTAGTTCTGTGTGAGAACAGCTTCCAATCACGATCTTTGTAGGTCAAAAGTTGTCAAACCAGAAGGAGTGAGTTATGTGCCGCATTTTAGTGCTTCAACTATTATGTTACTAATTATAACTGCACTGGTATTGTTCGGTCCCAAGAAACTGCCTGAGTTAGGTCGTGCGTTTGGCAAGACCTTGAGGGAGTTTAAGAAAGGAACCAAAGGCTTCATGGAGGAAGACGAGTCACATCCTTCCCTGCAGTCACGTAAGGATTCCCGTATGGATGAGGACAATAAACACTAAATGATCTCCTTTGAAATAAAGCTATGAAACAGATCGACTCTATGGGGTAACTGCCGGATGGAGTACGGTCTCTTTCCGATGCCATAAAAATGCTATTAAGATGCCAATTAACGCATGTTGGAAGACTATATTTTAGCTAAAAGGCGGTGCAGAAGATGATTTTTGATTGTCATACGCATTTATTTCTTCCCGGTCAAACCAATGGACCCTTCCTAGCTGCGGTAAAACGCAGTTGGGGTGAGCATATGGATATCCTTGCCACTCCGGAGATGCACGAAGAAAATATTCGTTCTTTTGATGGGGCTATCGTACTTGCTTTCGACGCTCCTGCTACCGGCATCCAAGTACCTAATCAGGTTGTTGCTGAGTATGTAGCTAAGCAACGTGGACGATTATTCGGCTTTGCGAGCATCGACCCAAACAGGCCAGCTGCGGCTAGGCTGCTAGAAGAGGCTATCAAGGAATATGGCCTTAGCGGACTTAAGCTAGGTCCGATCTATCAGAATTTTTATCCTGGTGAACAACGTCATTTTGAGTTGTATGCCAAAGCGGATGAATTGGGATTGCCCATTATGTGGCATCAAGGCACGTCTTTTGTACCCGAAGGATACCTCGATGCGTCCAGGCCAGCAGCATTAGATCCGATAGCCCGTGCATTTCCTAATCTGAAAATGGTTATTGCGCATATGGGGCACCCGTGGGTGGATGAATGTATTGCCTTAGTTCGCAAAAATGTCAATATGTATATGGATTTATCAGCATTAGGTTCACGACCATGGCAGTTCTATAACGCACTCGTTTCAGCCATGGAGTATGGTGTCACACATAAGATTTTATTCGGCTCCGATTATCCTTTCTTCAGCACACAACAAACGATTGACGCTTTCCGGAATATTAATCACTTGGTTGAAGGCACGAAGATGCCGCACATTCCAGAGCAGATTATCGAAGAAATCATTCATCGCAACACGCCAGAGATACTCGGCCTGACCACGTCCACCAAATAAATCATTTCCAGGAGGTAAGAGATATGTCAAAGAATATTGAGCTGTATGAGGAGTCGAAATTATACTCACCAGGCGGGGTACATACGTCCATTCGTAACGTGAATCCTATGAAGGTGTTTACGAAAGGTGAGGGCGCTTATATTTATGATGCAGATGGCAAAAAATACATCGATTATCAAGGTGCATTCGGCCCGATTATTTTGGGGCACAGCCATCCTTACGTCAATCGCAAAGTGATTGAAGCTATTGAACGAACGGATTTGTACGGCGTCGGCTGTACGGATCTAGAAGTAGAATTGGCTCGCAAAATTTGTACACACGTCCCATCGTCGGAGCAAGTACTTTTTTGTAATTCAGGATCTGAAGCTACCTATCATGCCATACGCTTAACTCGTGCGATTACTGGTCGTAACAAGCTGATCAAATTTCAAGGCTGCTATCACGGCTGGCACGATTATGTCGCTCGAAACATGCTTAGTTCTTGGGATATGATTGGCAAAAGAGATCCGGGCTCTGCTGGCATGCTAGATGAAGCGATCGATAATACCTTGGTTTGTACATTTAATGATCTGGATGATGTTGAAAGGACCTTCCGCGAGAATAAAGGGCAAATCGCATCGTTGATTGTCGAGCCGATTCCCCATAATATCGGTTGTGTTATGCCGCAGCCTGGCTTCTTGGAAGGGCTTCGTGAGCTTTGTACGGCACATGGTGCACTCCTTATCTTTGATGAAGTGATTACGGGCTTCCGCCATGATATTGGCGGTTATCAGAAGGTTGCAGGTGTTACCCCCGATTTGACAACGATGGGTAAAGCGATGGCGAATGGCTATCCAATCGCCGCTGTAGCGGGTAAACGTGAGTATATGCAGCGTTTCAATACGTACCCAGGTGGGGACGTGTGGTTTGCAGGCACGTATAACGGGCATGCCGTAGGCACAGCCGCTTCGATAGCAACACTTGAACTGATGGAGAACGAACCGGTGCATGAGCATATTTTCCGATTGGGCGAGAAGATGCGTTCGGGCATACGTGGCATTCATGAACGACTTGGCATCGAGGCTTATGTGGCAGGTTTCGGTTCCGTATGGACGACATATTTCATGAAGAGCGAGCCGAAGAACTACTCGGATTTGCAGCAAAATGATGCAGAGCTATACGTAACCTATCGTAAGAAGTTGATCGAGAAGGGCATCTTCAAAATGCCGATGAACATTAAACGCAATCATATTAGTTATTCTCATACCGATGAGGACGTCGACACAACACTTACGATCATCGAGTCCGTGTTGAAGGAACTTGTTTAATTAATCTAAAGATAGGAGGATACGGCACATGAAATTCCTTTCGTTTCTTCATAAAGGTGACTACCGATTAGGTGTCAAAATAGAGCAAGGTGTGGTCGATGTTGTGGCGGCACTCTCCGCAGTTACGGAAGAGAAAGCAATTCCGACAACCATCCATGAGGTTATTTATGGCGGTGCCGAGGCTTTGAACCATCTGCTTTCATTTATAGAATGGGTCCTTGTTTCGGATGCAGATCAAACCGCTTATCTATTGGATGAATCTACATTAACCCTTGGACCATGCGTCATGCATCCGAATAAAATCATATGCGTGGGACTTAATTATCGCAGACATGCGGAGGAAACGAATGCACAAATCCCGCAATTTCCTATTCTGTTCAACAAGTTCAATAACGCCTTAGCGAGTCATGGGGAGGACATTTCGTTACCTAAGGTTTCGGAGAAAGTGGATTATGAAGCGGAATTAGCCATTGTCATTGGTAAAACAGCGAAATATATTTCGAAGGAACAAGCACTTTCTCACGTCTTTGGGTACTGTAATGCGAATGATTTGTCTGCCCGCGATTTACAGGTAAGGACGCAGCAATGGCTATTGGGGAAATCGTGTGATCAATTTGCGCCTATCGGTCCTTATGTTGTGACAGCTGATGAAGTCGGCAACCCGAACGATCTTGAGATTAAAACGGTTGTAAATGGAGAGGTAAGGCAGCATTCGAATACATCGGATATGATCTTCCATTGCGATGAAATCGTCAGCTATATTTCACAGCATATGACGTTAATGCCAGGAGATATCATTTTAACAGGGACACCTGAGGGTGTTGTTTTAGGCTATCCGCCTGAGAGGCAGGTATACTTGAAAGATGGAGATATCGTGACGATTGAGATTGAGAAGCTCGGAGCACTGACCAATCGGATGGTGGCGGAGTAAGAGGAGTTTTGACAAAACGGGACTGTTCCACAAGTAGTGTAAACTACTTACGAGACAGCCCCGTTTCTTTATGTCATCTATGTAGTTCGATTAGGCCAATAATTTCAAGAATTCCCGCATGAATCCTGGTAAATCCGGCCAAGCATGACCGCTGACGAGCTTCCCATCGACATGCAGCGTATCAGTTGTATACGTCGCGCCAAGCGCTTCTACATCCAAGCGACATGCGTTATACGCTGTCAACGTGCGACCCTCGAAGAGGGAGCGGTCCTTCAGAGCGGCGAATACTTGCGCACCATGGCAGATGGCACCGATCGGCTTATCCGCTTCAAGGAAATGCCGAAGGATGCGTGGAACATCTTCACTCGAACGAATGTATTCAGGAGCTCTGCCGCCAGGAATGATGAGCCCATCGAACTGGCTAGGATCAACATCGGCGAAAGCGACGTGGGAGGGGAGAAGATGTCCTGGTTTCTCGGTGTACGTTTCCCAATCTTCAACAAAGTCGTGAACGACGGTACGAAGTACTTTCTTCGTTGGAGATGCGATAACGGCCTCGTATCCCTCTTCTAGTACACGGTAGTAGGGATAGTACACTTCCAATACTTCAACAGCATCACCAGTTAAAAATAAGATCCTTTTGGACACGATATCACTCCTTGGAAATAGATGGTAATCCATATTTAATTATGAACAAAACTGGTTTTCTTGTATACGGGTGGAATTTGAGATGAATTGTCGAATTAGATGATGTTATAATAAGAAATAATGTCGAAAGCGTGGGGAATGATTGAATTATGAAAGCTTATTTAGAACTGCTTAAGGATGTCTTAGATCAAGGTGTTGAAAAGGGAGATCGCACGGGAACAGGAACGATTTCTGTTTTTGGGCGTCAGATGCGAATCAACCTGAGCGAAGGGTTCCCTCTTTTAACAACGAAGAAGCTGCATATCAAATCCATTGTTCATGAACTGCTGTGGTTCATAAGCGGCAGCACGAATGTCCAATATTTGCGCGATAACGGTGTTACGATCTGGGACGAGTGGGCGGACGAAGACGGAAATCTTGGCCGCGTATACGGTGCACAGTGGCGTACATGGCTTGCGCCTAATGGGCAAATTATTGATCAAATCGAGAAGCTGATTCACCAAATCAAGACGAATCCAGATTCTCGCAGACACTTGGTTAGCGCTTGGAACCCTGCTGAAGTGGATCACATGGCGCTGCCGCCGTGCCACTATGCGTTTCAATTTTATGTAGCGAACGGTCGTTTATCGTGTATGTTCCAAATGAGATCCGTGGACACGTTCTTGGGTCTGCCCTTTAATCTGGCGTCGTATGCCCTGTTAACCCATATGATTGCTCAGCAGTGCGATCTCGAAGTGGGGGATCTGATCTGGAACGGCGGCGATGTACACATTTATCAGAATCATGTTGAACAAGTGAATAAACAGTTAGTGAGAGAGCCGCAAGAGCTGCCAACGCTTCATATCAAAAGGAAGCCAGCTTCCATTTTCGACTACCAATTCGATGATTTTGAATTTCTTAACTATACACCACTGCCGGGCATTAAGGCCCCGATTGCGATATAAGGAAGTTATTGTAACGAAAGGAGTGTTCGCCGTATGAGTATCTCATTTATTTTTGCCATGGATCGTAACCGCGCCATTGGCGTCAATAATAAGCTGCCTTGGCATCTGCCAGGCGATCTGAAATTTTTCAAAAACGTGACGATGGGGCACCCCATCCTGATGGGACGCAAAACGTACGAGTCCATCGGCAAACCGCTGCCCGGAAGACGAAACGTTATTCTCACTCAGAATACCGCGTACCAAGCCGAGGGCTGCGAAGTTATTCACTCGGTAGATGAAGCGATCGAGACGTTCCGTGAACAGGAGCTGTTCGTCATCGGCGGAGCAGAGATCTTCAAGCTATTTGCCTCCCATGTGAATCGGATGTACATCACTTACATCGAGGATGAGTTCGAAGCGGATACCTTTATGTCGGAACTCGACTTGTCCAATTGGACCTTGGTATCATCTGAGCTGGGCGAGCGGAACGAGAAGAATCCGTATGAGTACTATTTCCGGATTTACGAGAGATAAGGTTCTCAGACCTAGTCCTCTGGGGCTGTCGGGCAATGAGATGATTTCACATGATGAAACCGAGTCGAAATAGATGTACTTTTTACAGGTAATTTAGCTAATAAGCTACGTCACACATGCAGTTGCACAGACGTCTATCGAATGTATCATCCGATGGACGTCTTTTTCTGGTTGTATCGCGAAGCAAAAAAGGACTGCCCACAAGGAACACCTTGTGAACAGCCCTTTAAACCAATGAAACCGTTACTACTTACGTTTTCTTACCAACGATACGATCAATGCAAACGCGCCAAGCACCACAGCAGCAATGGACAGGTACAGCGATGTGTTTGATTCTGAACTATCTCCAGCAGAAGCTGTGCCAGCCGTTACATTCCCGTGACTATCCGTTGTCGCACCTGCGGCAGCTTTCGCTTTAACGGTAGTGACAGAAGCGGGTTTGTCCGAGCCATTCGCCCCAACCCATTCCACGACAGAGCCGTCCTTGTAAGTTTGGTAGGCTTTCCAGATGATTTGAGTAGCGGTATCAGCCACTTTACCTTGCATGCTG
Organism: Paenibacillus sp. 01T442; assembly: GCF_056398345.1. Taxonomy (NCBI): domain Bacteria; kingdom Bacillati; phylum Bacillota; class Bacilli; order Caryophanales; family Paenibacillaceae; genus Paenibacillus; species Paenibacillus sp. 01T442. Next base: position 853 of record NZ_JBFTPF010000003.1, on the reverse strand, counting down.
AAATCACCGAATTCAGTTGCTCCTAGACCATCGCCCGTTGCAGTCCAAGTAAYGCCAGTGATTTTGCCAGCAGCATCCTTGGCGATGTCGTACTTCCAACCTGCTTTAGGTTCAAAACGAGAAACAGCTACGGAATCAAGCGGGAATTTGATTTCGACCTTAACTGTCGCAATGTCCTTCTCGGAAGGTACACGTACAGTGAAAACTTCATAGCTGCCTTGCGTAGCTTCTTTGGGATATACAACGACATGAGCACTTGCGATCCCTACGAGAAGCATGGATGCGATCATCATCGAACTTACGGTTAACATAAACTTTTTAAACATGGAATTATATTCCCCTTTCAATCTCAACTCTTATCATGTTGTCCATGTTACCTGATCGACAATCATAAGAGTATGACTCGACTGGGCTATTTTTTCGACTAGTTTTGTCCAAATCGTAGCATTTTTGTGACTCATGTCATAAGTCGTCTCTATTTTTGGATAAGGGCGTGATGATGTGTGACATGCTGGCTGCGAGTAGAGAGGGAGTAGAAGTAGTGTGGTTAGTTGAGTAACTAGATTTTCAAATAAATGTAAAATATACAGTTAATTCCGCTGATTTTCATGAGATTTAGTGAATAGATGGAAAAAGTCCATCTAATTTGAGTGGAATTAGTAGTTTGGTGGATTTTAAAAGAAATTAGCTGTAGGAAATCCATCTATTGCTCGCAAATAGCGAGAATCAACAAAAATAACAACATAAAATCCATTTAATTTGTTTGTGGCGGGTGGAGGAAGGTTTGGCGGTAGAAGTAGAAGTAGAAGTAGAAGTAGAAGTAGAAGTAGAAGTAGAAGGTAGAAGTAGAAGT